>JAUIEA010000042.1 GCA_030429045.1 Bacteroidia bacterium
GCAGGGCCATGCCATTGATCACCGTGGCCAGCATGCCCATATAATCTCCCTGCACGCGTTCAATGCCGCTTTCTGCCGCTTGCAATCCACGAAAAATATTACCGCCACCAATGACCACGGCGACTTCTACGTCCAGGACCAGAAGGTCGTTGATCTGTGAGGCATATCGATCCAACATGGTAGAATCTATACCATAGGCATTGTCGCCCATCAGGGATTCACCACTAAGTTTGAGCAGGATGCGTTTGTACCGGGTCTTCATAGGGAGGAAAATTACGCATAAAAAAAGAGCGAACCACAATTGCGATTCGCTCTTTTATTTCATTATCCGAGAGTCACATGTCGGAATGCCGTGACGGTCAATTCCTTATCTACGGTTTGCAGATATGCCCCGACGGATTGTTTATTGCCTTTGACATAGTCCTGGTTGAGCAGGGTGCTCTCCTTATAGAACTTGTTGAGCTTACCCATAGCGATCTTTTCCAGCATCTCTTCGGGTTTGCCTTCCTGTCGGGCAATCTCTTTTCCGATTTCGATTTCCTTGGCGATGACAGATGCGTCGACACCATCCTGATCCACGGCGATCGGCTTCATGGCTGCCACTTGCATGGCGACATCACGTCCGGCCTCAAAGATGGCTTCACTGGCCTTGTTCAAGCCAACCAGTACACCAGCCTTATTTCCCATATGGATATACGGTGCAACTGTCGGAGCTTCCAGACGCTCATAGGCGGCCAGTTCGATCTTTTCGCCGATCACACCGACCTGCTCGGTCACCTTTTCGCCAATGGTAATTCCCTCAAACGGAAGGGCAAGAAGCGCTTCCAGGTCAGCTGGAAAGGTATCCAGAGCGATCTGGGCAAACTTCCTGGCCAGGGCGACAAAACTGTCATTTTTAGCCACGAAGTCCGTTTCAGAACTCAGTTTGATAATCACACCTCTTTTGTGGTCATCAGAGGTCAGAGCGATCACGACACCTTCGTTGGCTTCGCGATCAGCACGCTTGAGGCTCAGTTTCTGGCCTTTCTTACGGAGGATCTCGATGGCTCCCTCCAAGTCACCTCCGGATTCTTCCAGGGCCTTCTTGCAGTCCATCATTCCGGCACCGGTCGCATCGCGTAGATTCTTTACATCTGCGGCTGAGATCATGGGCTTATTCGTTTTTGAGTTGGATTAATCTTCTGATTCCTCTTCGGTCGCATTGGCCTTGTTGGCCTGACGCTCCGCAAGACCTTCCTTGATCGCGGCAGTCATATGACGAGTGATCACTTCAATTGAACGTGAAGCGTCATCATTTGCCGGGATGGGGAAGTCGACCAGGTTCGGATCCGAATTGGTATCCACCATCGCAATGGTTTTGATACCCAAACGGTTGGCTTCGGCTACTGCGATATGTTCGTGGTGAATATCCACCACAAACAGGGCGTGAGGAAGACGATTCAGGTCGGTGATACCACCCAGCACCTTGTTCATCTTGTCCCGTTCGCGGGAAAGCGTCAGTTTTTCCTTCTTGGTAATGCTGGTCAGAGAGCCGTCACTGAGCATACGCTCAATGCTCTGCATCTTCTTTACAGACTTCCGGATGGTCGAGAAGTTGGTCATCATACCACCCAACCAACGATCGGTCACAAAGGGCATGTTGACACTTTCAGCAGCATTCTTTACAATATCTCTGGCCTGCTTTTTTGTCGCGACGAACATTATCTTCCGACCCGATTTTGCCAGTTGCCGGGCATAGTCAGCCGCCTTGGTCAGGCAGCTTTCCGTCCGGTGGAGGTCAATAATATGGATCCCCTTGCGCTCCATGAAGATATAGGGCTGCATCTTGGGGTTCCACTTGCGCTTGAGATGGCCAAAATGTGCACCAGCCTCGAGCAGTTCTTTATACATCGAATTTTCCATTGTGGTCCGCAGATTTGAGGGGGATTAACGTTTGCTGAACTGGAAGCTCTTACGGGCCTTCGGCTTACCGTACTTCTTCCGCTCTACTTCACGAGCATCACGAGTGAGGAATTTTTTCTCCTTCAGTCCTTTACGGAAGTCCTCATTCAGTTTGATGAGTACACGGGAGATTCCCATCCGTACCGCTTCTGCCTGTCCTTTGAATCCGCCGCCCATCACATTGATGATGACATCGTATTCAGCCGTTTCCAGGCCAACCGTATGAAGAGGGTCAGTCACTTTGGACTGGATATGAGGCATCGGAAAGTATTCGGCCAACGGTTTTCCGTTGATCTGAATCGAACCGGTCCCCTTGCGCAGATAAACCCGGGCAACCGAAGCTTTACGACGACCTACAGCATTAATAAAATCCATGCCTGTTAGTATTTAAGGGGTTGAGGCTGCTGGGCCTGATGCGGGTGATCAGAACCGGCATATAAAAATAGTTTCTTGATCATGGCCCGTCCCAATTTGGTCTTGGGCAACATGCCGCGCACGGCATTCTCAACAATCCGTTCCGGCTTCTTGGCCAACAGATCTGCAGGAGTGCGTGACTTTTGACCGCCCGGGTACAGGGAATAGGACAGATACTTCTTCTGAAGCATCTTGTTCCCGGTAAAACGGATCTTATCCGCGTTGATCACGATCACGTAATCACCGGTGTCGACATGAGGCGTATAGTCGGGGCGATGTTTGCCGCGAAGGACCGTCGCAATGCGGGTACAGAGACGGCCAACGACCATATCTTCCGCATCTACGATGAACCAACGACGCTCCACCTGCTCTTTCTTAGCCGATTCGGTACGATAACTGAGGGTATTCACGTTCGAAAAATTTTATACGTCTAGTGATGCTTTATCCAAAGCGCGTGCAAAGGTAGAGCCATTCCCCGGCAAAGACAAGCTTTTCTGAAAAAAAAATTACACCCCACCCCGTGTAACCTCCTGAAAAACAGGTGAAATTTCGCACAATTCAGAACACACCCCGAAATCCACCCCCGTTCTACATCTCCTCCGGACCACTCCTTTCCTGCGTTCATCTTCCCGAAATTCCTCCTGAAAACTGTACCTTTCCTTTTCCACCAGTACCCCCCTTATTATGTCCCTATTCTCCGATCTCAAACGCCTTCTCTTCGGGGCCAAAGCCGTCACTCGTTCTGCCGCAGAAAAAACGGAGGAAACCGTGCGAGAGACCATCCGCGAAACCAAGGAAGATCTCGATGCATGGATGGACCGC
This sequence comes from Bacteroidia bacterium, assembly GCA_030429045.1. Classification (GTDB taxonomy): domain Bacteria; phylum Bacteroidota; class Bacteroidia; order Chitinophagales; family Saprospiraceae; genus JAGNXB01. The sequence continues at coordinate 3,178 of JAUIEA010000042.1, forward strand.
ATCCGCAAGGAGGCCGGTACAGAACCACCGGAATCCGACAATCTTTCAGTTCCGCCCACGGATGCCCCGATGGAAGATCCGGCTCCGAAAACCGGCCCGACCCTGCGGGAAACCGGAGAAGACCTGATGCACAAGGCCGGCGACCTGGCCGAAAAGGTAGGCGGTGAGATCCTGGACAAAGGCCGTCGAGTTGAAGAGGGGATCGAGGAGATCGGCGAAAAAGTCCTGTCCGCCGGAGAGCAGGTCGCTGAGAAAGCCGGCCAGATCGCCGAAAAAGTAGGCGGCGAGATCATGGAAAAGGGCGGTGCCCTGCTGGACAAAGCCAAAGATATGCTCAAGGATGCCAGCGACAAGGCGGGACAGGAAGCAGGCAAACTTTTCGACAAGGCCCAGGAAGAAGCATCCAAACACGATCTGGAAGAAGCAGCCCGGAAAGCCGAAGAACTGGCTCGCAAAGCCCGGTTCGAAAGTGAATCCCCACGGGGCAAATCACATCTCGACGCCCTGGATGACTCCCTTCTGGAAGGTAAGGGGAAAGGCGGTTTTTTCGAAAAGGCCGACGAGTTTGCCAAGGGCAACTACCATCATGGTGAACTGACCGTCGAGCCGGGCGAACCGACGGACAAGCCCAAAAAAACAGGATCTACTTATGGTTTTGAGGATCGGGATGGTGATGGCGATGATATCATAGATGATGCCGAGGTAGTCGAAGACAAGCCGGCTTGATGTCAGCACCTCCTGTTCGCGGATTGGTCCTCTCCGGCGGATCCAGCTCCCGAATGGGCCGGGACAAAGGCAGCCTGCCATGGGAAGGTGTACCCCTCGTCCAACGACAGGTTGACCTGCTCCGCCAGGTCGTATCCACCATACTGATTTCCTGCCGTTCAGAGCAGGAAGACCTCTATCGTCCCTATGGCGAACTCCTTCTGGATGAGTTGCCCTCCCACGGACCCATGAGTGGAATCTTGACCGCATTTCAGTTCGCACCGAAAGATGCCTGGCTGGTCCTGCCGGTCGATCTGCCCCTTATGGATGTCCTGCATCTGAAACGACTCCTCCAGTCCAGAAATCAGGAAACGGTGGCCACCGTTTTCCAGGATCCGGACAGCCTCACCCTGCAACCTCTGGCCGGGATATGGGAACCCAAAGCCATGCCCTTGCTCACACAAGCCTGGGAAAAACAGCACTACAGTCTGCGACGAATACTCGAATCCCACAAGGTCACTACGCTGTTTCCGAACGACAACACTGTCCTGAAAAATGTCAACCGACCGGAAGATCTGCCGAATCAGTCCTGACCCCTTGTTCGGACCCACCTTTCTCCCCTACCTTTGCACCCCAATCACCAACAGATTATGAAACAGCTCATTTTTCCTTCTCTTTTCGTCGTTCTTCTTTTTGTCTTTGCCTGTCAGGATGACGGGATCGTAGAACGCAATATCAACGCCGATCGAATTCCAGAGGGTGTTGAAATGGAAGATGCCTTTCCATCCATCACTGTACAGAAGGCTCAGTCCATGATCGACAAGAACAAACATCTGGTGGTGTTGGATGTGCGGACTGCCGGCGAATTCCACAACGGACATATCGAAGGAGCACAACTCCTGGACGTCACCCAGGACAGCGTCTTTCTGGAAGGACTAAAATCTTTTGACAAAAGCAAGACCTATCTGGTGTATTGCCGTTCAGGACAGCGCAGCCGCAAGGCCTGCAATCTGATGCAGGAGAACGGTATCCAGGATGTGTACAACCTGGATGAAGGCTATCTGGGCTGGCCACAACCGGAATAAAGATAAGCCAGGAGTTACTGCCGCCGGCAGTCGTGATTTCGTTATTGGGTTATTTCGATATTTCGAAAGGACTGGAGGCCCAGTGTTCGGTGCTCTGTAAGGACTCTTTACCTTTTACCCTTCGCCCTTGACCTCCTCCATAGTCAACCATGATCCAAACCACTCCTGCAGATAGTTATCGCTGGATCACTACCCGCAGGTTGACTTCCTGTCCATCTGCCGAATGGAGATGAAGGATGTAGATCCCTGCAGCGCAATCCGCACAAACCACGGTCTGTACCCCGGCATTCGCATTTCCGGTTCTTACCGTCCGGCCGGTGACATCCATCATCATCCAGGACCAGTTTCCTTCCAATGACAGTGGAAGGACCAGTTCAAACGTACCGTTCGATGGATTGGGCCGGATGACAACCTCCTTCAACGACCCGGTGGGATCTTCCAGTGCTGTATTCATCACCTGCACCTCTACCTCCGTGATACATCCATTGGCATCGATCACCTGAAAGGTATATTCACCTGTCGCTAATCCATTGAATTGAGGCGAAGACTGAGGATCCTCTGTTCCGAGCTGATACTGGTACGGCAACGTGCCTCCTCCGGCCGTCAAGACAATGACGCTGTCCTGCGTTTGTGCAGCTTCCAGGGTAAGGATATCCGGTTGAAGAATGGTGATGACACCCAGATCCGTGACGGTACCGATCGCATCCTTGACCTCAGCGGTATACTCTCCTGCCGGTAGCCCGGCAAAGGCCGGATCCATCTGGTAGACACTTCCGTTCAAACGATATGCATATGGCGCTGTCCCTCCACTGGCCTGCAGTACCATCGTGGCGGATGAATCACCAAAGCACTGGATCTGTGAGGTCACCATGGCATCCAGGGACAAGAATGTGACCACCACATAAGCCGTGGTCGTACATCCCAGTGCATCGGTAATGATGACCGGATATGTACCCTCCCCGCTGACCAGGAATTCGCCGGTCGTATTGGTTGTTGTATCCAGGGTAAAGGTATAGGGTGCCGTTGCACCTGAAACAGCCATCCGGATCGTATCCTTCAAAACCGTGGGTGTAATATCCCAGGCCTCCGGACCGGAGATGAGCAGGGTTGGTGTGATGGTCTCCAGACCATTGGCATCCTTGACAGCGACCTGTATGTCTTCCTGCCCCAGCATGGTGATGAGGCTGTCGGTCTGCCAGTCACCATCGGGGAGCAGCCGATATTCTGCTGGTAGCTTTCCACCTGTAAAGTGGACCTGGACCACGCCGGTCAGATCGCCGGGACATTCAACTCCCGCTATCTCCGTGAGGGTTGCTTGCAGGTTGGTTTCGACTCCTACGGGAACGATAATACCCGGCAACCAGCCCTGATCGGATGGTCGGAATGCATCCACCATAAAACTGTCCTGCAGGAAGCCGGATCCATCATGGACATACTGGATCATGCCATTGTCGATCGCCTCCTGATTGAATTGATCTCCAACGGATAGTGCCTGACCATTCAGGGTCAATACGCCATGTCCAGGAGCCACTCTCAGCGTCAGCAGGATTTCTGTAAAATCGGTTTCTATCGCCGCCACAGTCAGATGTTCGGGAGTCAGCTGGGCCGTATCACAATAGGGTACATGCACCTCATTCAGGTTGGCCAATAGCAGTGCAGGAGGTAGGGCAACCTGCTGGCATAGCTCTAACTTCCAATCATTCATCACTCCTCCGTCCTGATTGAAGTCATCCACGATCCGCAGAATCCAGCTGCCATTGGTTGGCTTGCCATTAAACACGGAGAGAATGCCGTTCTCGGGAGTGACCGTTCCTGAAACGGCCGGATTGCCTGAACAGAAAAACGGTGTGCCATCATCATCAAAGGTGGCCAGGATGTTCTGCCCATTGTCGCAGACCTTGGAGACCAGGGTCAGGCCTGTTCCATCCGGATGAATCAACCGCAAGATGATATCGTCGAGGTAGGTATGAGTGAGGTCGACAAAGACATTCACATCTGATACGACTCCCACGTCCGGAACAACGACTGTCGAATTAAAATTGAAGGTGGTGGTAGACGGAATGGTAATCGGCAAACCGGTGGGCGAATACTGGATGCATCCGGAAAAACGGGTCCGGAAGACATGGATGGCTGAGGCTACTCCTTCGCCACAAGCATTCCGGGCAGTCACCCGCCAGTAATAGATCTGTCCTTCTTCCAGAGATACCTGCAATTCGGTATTACGGGTCAGACTGTCGATCAGGGTCGTAGCCCCGAAAGCAGGAGAATGAGAGATTTCCACTCTGTACCATTCTGCCTGATCGAGGGGCTGCCAACTCAGGGTTGGTGTGAGGGTGATGCTGTCCAGATTGTCACCTGGTGCATTCAGCAAAACCGGTTCCAGAAGCGGGTCAACCAGGTCTATCGGAAAGGAGATTGTTCTGGACGTCTGCCCGGTTGATGCGGACAGCTCCAATGAGAAAACGCCAGCCTGAGCGGACGTGATATTCCAAACATGGAAGATCAGTGTATCCAGATCTGTCAGGACCACCGAAGAAGGCAGATCTGTGTCAAATCCAAGGGTGCTGATCATGTCCAGAGAAACGGTATCGGAAAATCCACTCAAGGGTTGGCTGATCAGGGCGATCTCCAGGGTATCCTGGGCATCGCGACACAGGGAAAACTGATCGGGTGTGCCCTGGATCAGAAAGGTGGGTTGGGAGGGTTCAATGATGGCGAAATTGACATTGGAAATATCAAAGAAGATATTCCCCACGCTCTTGATCTTGACCCGGCAAGTCTTGCTCAAGGCAAAGGGCACCACGACGGTATGCTGTCCATCATTTGCTTCTTTGTCCCCCAGGACGATTGGCCAGGTGTGTCCCCCGTCCAGAGACAACAGTATATCCACGTGTGAGCAGGAGATGGGTGCCAGATCGGTGTTGGCCACATTCCAGGTAATGCTGACGGTATCGCCGACATACCAGGGTGGAAAGAGGGAATTGGGTTTGGTCACGGTGAAGGGTCCGGCGGCATCATCAACGTTCACGACAGTGGCATCCTGGGCATACAATCCATGGCCGGGATGATTGTCGCGGGCGGTCACCCGAAAATTCAACTGTCGGCCCACGGCCGGCAATACCTCCCAGGCATAGTTGCTGTTGTTGAGGATGGAGATCAGTGACGGGAAGGTGCGCACCGGGGTCGTATCTGGAAGCACGGACTTGAACGTCGGGCCGTCTTCATTGTCAATTTTGGGCGGCATGTCAGCAATCTCATTGTCGAATTGCTCCCAGGTATAGGTCAGAATATCGCCATCAGGGTCTGAGCCCGTGGCGGTGAGTTCAAATGGTGTGGATCTGGGGATGAGATAGCTTGGTCCGGCATCAACCGATGGCAGCTGATTCCCGGTCACCAGTTTTACGGGACAGTTATTGCCACCCTCCTCGGTGGTGAACATGCGGGCCTGGTTCAGGCTGCCGCCATGGAAATAGGGATCGCTGTCCTCCTGGATATTCGGGGCACAGATACCCGTATATCCCATAATGGTATTCCCGCTTCCAGGCTCCCAGGCCGTGGCATTGTTGCGATTGCCACTGCAGGCATTGTTAAAGGTGTGGTCACAGCCGAACTGGTGGCCCAATTCATGCGCGACATAATCCACGTCAAAAACATCCCCGACAGGATTGCTCAATCCGGTTCCTGCCCGAGCCTTGTTATTGTTATTGCAAGGGGAGTTGAGGGTGGCAAGACCGCCCCCGGCAGTGCCAAAGACATGACCGATATCATAGTTGGCCGAGCCGATGACATCATCTGTATTGGACTGATTCTGCCCCAGGATCTGGCTGAGGTTGTTGTTGTTGAAGGGGTCATTGGCAGCATCCAGATAAATAATCTTGTCGTTATCCGCGATCAGCTCCAACCAGACACCGAATTCTCTTTCGTAGAGTCCGTTGATCCGGTTGATCGTCACCACCATGGCTGCCAGGGCATCTGGTTTTGTTCCGCCGTGAAAGGTGGCGTATTCGCCGGTACAGGCCAGCGCCAACCGATAGGTGCGCAGCGATTCATCCACGACACTTCCTTTGGCGCCCGGTGTATCCGATTGAGCTTCCGACGTTTCAGTCAGGCAAGTAAAAGGTGTTTTATCTGATGGTTGAACATCTGATTTGGCATAGGCCAGATAGGGTCCCTTACCCGTCTTTCGATCGAGTGGATCCACCAGGATGGCATCTTGTCCGGGACAGGTGATCATGGCATGAAACCCCTTGGGGCCCAGGTCCATATGGACCCATCGTGCCGGGAATGCCGGGTCATAACCCGCATAGGTGCGTATCTCGGGATATTTGGCCGCCAGATCCGGATGCATCACCCGGGAGGTGGTCACGACAAAATCGTGAAAATTCCCCTGTGGATCAGGAAGGGAGATGAGCAGGCCTTTCCCTCGGGTACTCCAGCGTTCGGGGGCGTTTTCAAGGTTGGTGGTCAACAAGGCAATATCCAGATCAAATGCTGAAAAGGCACCTGGAAGGGGCTGGTCTTCCTGTGCTTTTATGCCGGAGGGGTTGGCTGCAGGGGACCATGGAGACTGGGCGCCCGCCAGAAAAGTACAGGCAATCAGGAAAGAGAGGACAAGAAGACGCATGGGCAAATGCCTGGTTTACGTGTTTGAAAAAGGACTATAAAGGTACGCGGGAAATGATTTCATTGCCAGTGTCCGGACAAGCCACTTCGACAGCCAGCAGACATATCCCTCTCGGAATGTTGGACGATTCCCATCTCCATATCGTTGTAGAAAGGAACACAAATCCGCAAATCTGGTTCAGGTCAGGAAGGGTTCCACCAGGTCGATCGCCTCATCGATGTGATCAAAAGACAACAATCCCACCTCCTCTTCAGGAGGGGCCATCAGACAAATGCCGGAAACCCGTTCCAGGATCTGGATGTCGCTGATCAGAGTTTCGGGTTGGATATGGACCACCAGATTGGGGATGGGACCCAAGGTGTCTAATAGCGGAAGCAATTCTGAAGAAGACCAATCCTCCAATCGGAGGACATGACTGGTGGCCTCAGGCCAGGATGCGATCCAGTCGGTAATAGTTGATCCGTCGTCTCCCGGCTCCGGACGCCACTCTTTGATCAGGATGAACTCCTCGGGAAGGTCTGTCTGTTCAGCAAAATGGCCCAGCATGATCCCTTCGGGTTGAATCTGGGAGAGGATGTCTTCCTCCATACTGGCCAGACCCAGCGGCAGGTAGATGCCGGCCTTGGGCCCTTCCACCCATCCACGGATGGCCTGGGTCTCCGGTATGGGGATGGAGGCAGGGTCAAATATCAACCAGTTTGCCCCTCGGGCAGCAAAGTAGCGGGCAGCAGTCAGGTTGGTGATCTTGTCAGCGAAAAGCAGCATGGGGCAAAGATACGTCGGGGGTCAGTTATCAGTTATCAGTTGTCGGTTATCAGTTGAAGTGGGAAGGCGGAAGTGGGAAGGCGGAAAGCGGAAGGTATGTTGGGTATTGGGTATTGGGTAATGGGTAATGGGTAATGGGTAATGGCAAAATCGTACGATCTGACCCGTGTCTTACCGTTTTGGTCATTCGAATTTGTGATTTCGTGCTTATTTGGAATTTGTTTTTTGGGATTTACCCTGTCAGTTGAAGGCGAAAGTGGGAAGGCGGAAAGCGGAAGGCGGAAGTGGGAAGGCGGAAAGCGGAAGGCGGAAGGCGGAAGTGGGAAAGCGGAAGGTATCTTGGGTATTGGGTATTGGCAAAATCGGTTGATCTGACCCGTTTCTTACTGTTTTGGTCATTCGAATTTGGGATTTCGTGCCTACCTGCCTCGCCGACAGGCGGGTTTGAGATTTGAAATTTGGAATTTGGAATTTCTCACTGCTTATCTTTCTCCAATGAATACCACCTATTTCGATGCTGTTTACGATGTGGTCCGGGTTATCCCTGAAGGGCGGGTCACCACCTATGGAGCCATTGCCGATTTTCTGGCCCTGGGGTCAGCGCGGATGGTGGGCTGGGCGCTGCGACAGTCCTTTGATGAGCAACTTCCGATACCCGCTCATCGCGTGGTCAACCGCAAGGGCGAACTCACCGGTCGACTGCACTTTGCTACCCCCACGCTCATGGCAGAACGACTGATCGCCGAAGGCACTCCCGTGGAAGACAACCAGGTGGTCGGATTCAAAGAGCGGTACTGGCACCCGAGGGAGATGGAAGAGAATGACAAATAAGAAATGAAACACGATGGATTGCTAACACAACACTCGACCAAGAGAATCGAAGTTTATTCGTTTATGGGTTTATTCGTTTATTCCATTGAATCCTTTATTAAACAGGTTCTCCATTTTGTCGAAATAACGAAATCCTGACTGCCGAAGGCAGTAACCCCTTAACTCAATAACCTTCTACACCGCCACATCATACTCCCTTAAGGCATCATTCAACGAGGTCTTCAGGTCGGTGCTGGCCTTGCGCTGGCCGATGATCAGGGCACAACTCACCTGATAATCGCCGGCAGGAAAGGACTTGGTATACGCCCCTGGTATGACCACTGACCGGGCAGGTACACGTCCGCGATGGGTGACCGGTTCCGGACCGGTGACATCGATGATATGCGTGGATTTGGTGAGGACGACATTGGCCCCCAGGACGGCTTCCTTCTCCACATGAACGCCTTCGACGACGATGCATCGTGAGCCGATAAAACACCCGTCTTCGATAATGACCGGGGAGGCTTGCACCGGTTCGAGTACGCCTCCGATGCCCACTCCGCCGCTGAGATGAACACCCCTTCCGATTTGGGCACAAGAACCCACCGTGGCCCAGGTATCGACCATGGACCCGGCACCTACCCAGGCGCCGATATTCACATAGGAGGGCATCATGATCACACCGCGTTCCAGGAAAGCACCGTAACGGGCAATGGCATGGGGTACGACACGCACACCCAACTCTTCATAGTTGGTCTTGAGTGGGATCTTATCGTGAAAGACAAACGGGTGCGCCTCAATCACTTCCATCTTGCGGATGGGAAAATAGAGGATCACCGCCTTTTTGACCCATTCATTGACTTGCCAGGAACCGTCAGCCAGTGGCTCGGCACAACGCAATTCTCCGCGGTCGAGGCGGTCTATCACGGATTCAATGGTGTTCCGGACGGATTCTGTCTCCAGCAGGGACCTGTCCTCCCAGGCCTGTTCGATCTGTTGTTGTATCGTGCTCATGGGATAAAAGTAGGGAGCTTCTTCGAACCATCCCCTTCAAACAGGAATCGGAGCGAAAGACACAGGTTCATCCGGGACATTTTGCCATCCAAATCGTAATTTGGGAAGATATCAGGAAACTGTGAAGGAATCGACGACAACCAATCAACCTTGTGATCCATTTGCGGAGTACCATGTACGGCCCCGATTCGAGGCGGAGGTGCCCTATGCACTGGAAGATGTTACACGCCGCATCCGGGAGGGTCTCAACCTGGAGGACACCACCATCCAGGGGAAGATCCGCAAGGATTTTGTCACCCTGCAACTTCCACCGGAAGAACAACACTTCTGGTCACCGCAATTGACCTTGAGCATCGAAAAGACGGAAAATGGCAGTCTCCTGCGGGGATTGTACGGTCCACGCCCTACCGTCTGGACCATGTTTGTCTTTTTCTATACCGCCATCGGCTTCTCGGTCTTGATCATCGCCATTGTAGGCATGACCAACAAGATGTTTGATGAGCCCAGCAATATCCTGTGGTGGATCCCGGTTCTCATCGCCCTGTTTCTCTCCCTGTACTGGGTGGCTTATCAAGGGCAAAAGCTGGGGCACGACCAGATGGTCAAATTGCATCAGTTCCTGGAGGATCACATTGGGATGCGCTGCGGATAAGCAGCGATAAGGGTAGAAGATCGATTCAGCATGATCGCCGCAACGCCAGGGCCCGTTCATACAACTGAACATCTGCCTGGTTCCAGACCTTGATCTGCTCTTTGAGCTCGTCAGAGACAGGCGGGAATCTGGAACGATAGTCCCGGTTGGTGTTCTCCGAACGATTCTGTACCGCGGGCCAGCCCATCTTCTCCCGGAGCAGGGCCAGGTCTTCTTCGAAGTGTTCCTGGATTCCGAAGAAGAACAGGTCTTCCAGCTCTATCCCCGCGAGAAACTTGCTCATCCGATTGCGGTTCTCCTCATAATGGGCATACACCTCCAGGGGTTCATCCCGGCGGTGCCATTCGGAGTGGTTGGGGTCCTCGTTCACCTTCCGATTGAAAAAGTAATAATTGCTGATGACCCTGCTGACCGGCTCCCGCAACCAGGAAACCAGCTTGACACGCTCCGGATCAACCAGATCCCGGATCTCTTCAAAGTGAAAATGACCATGCAAAACCCGGTGTTCCGGCAGCAGAAATCGCTGAAATTTTCCGGCATTCGCCCGGGCCTGCTCCCGTTTGACCTCAATGGAATGGCTTTTGCCATAGATATCCTGCAAAATGGCATAAAACGAGGTTCCTGCCGTTTTGGGAATATGAATGGAGATGAGCTCCAGGTTGTGGGGCTGCCTGAATCCAAAGAAATTTCGGAGCCTTCTGTTGATCATAAGGTTACTTTCGTTCTGAATCCTTTCAGACAAACGTACAGGATGGTATGCAATTTAATATAATCTATACGCCTTATACGGTCAGACCGCTGAACTTGTTCCTGATCAGTCTGATCCACAATACCTCCATCCGATTGAGACTGGTCTCCAATGCCTGTCCACCGGATGAGGTGGACCTCCTCCATGGCCTGGCTGCCCTGGCCCCGGAACGGATCAGCGTTCTGGTTCATCCCACCACAGTCATGCTGCCACATCCTGTGCTCCTCAACGAATTGCAGGAAATGGAAACCGGGCAATACTTTGCCTTCATGGATTCCGATATCCTGGCCCTGGGAGATATCCAACCCTTCCTGGAAAACCTGCTCCAGGAGAATGCCGCTGTCTTTTCCGGCTCGCCTGTCTGGGCAGACAGCCCGGTTTTGCCGGACAACCACCCTAAGGCCGGTGGTCGTTTCATGATCACAGAGGAGGGCTTCTGTCTGGGCGGCACCTATTTTGCCATCTATGATAATGCGCAGGTCAAACATATTCGCAGTGCCTACGGAATGTCGTTCAGCCATTCCGATTGGGCGGATTTGCCAACCGATATCCAGGATATCATTCGTCAGATGGGCCTTCAAAAGGAGCGCTATGACAATGCCAAGGTGCTGAACATCCTCCTTCAACATGCCGGACAGACCTGCATCTATACGGAAACACTGCCCATTATTCATTACGGTGGTCTCTCCAGATACCTGACTGTACTCGACCGGCATGAAGAAGCTATGGCCTATCATAAAGCGAATCGCAGTGGTCAGGAAAAAATGAGGCTACAGGCGGAATACCTGGCCAAAGCCCTGCTGGCCATCCAGCAGGATAAGCCTGTCCCGCCCATGCCCCGAGATGCACAATCAGACACTGCAGACACCATTCGCCAATCACTGGATCACTGTATTCAGCTCCGCCAACATTATCGCACCGCCTTACAACAGATCGGACTATGACACCAACAGCAGAGAAAATGGTCCTGATCCTGGGCATGCACCGGAGCGGGACCTCCAGCCTCGCCGGCATGCTCAAGCATTACGGACTGCATCTGGGCGAAGAGATCAGCACCAACAACAAGCACAATCGAAAAGGAAACCAGGAACATTTTCCGGCGCGGAAGATCAACAACACACTGATCAAATTGCACGGTGGAACCTGGTATGATCCACGGATCGTCACGGAAGTCCCCCCGGCATTCGCCACAGAAATCCGGCAACTGAAAGCACAGTTTCGCTCAGAGGCCCGGATTTACGGGATCAAGGACCCCCGGATGCTGTTCTGTATCCGGGCCTGGAAGGATGAACATACCGTGTTTGTGGGCACCATCCGACACCCGGCCCTGGTCTGGAAATCATTGGAAACCCGAAATGCATTGCTTCCCGACAAAGTGGTGGCCGACTGGGACGAAGTCTGGTATCGCTACAACGAACAACTACTGGCCCTGTACAGAGAATCCGCTTTTCCCCTGGTCAATTTTGACTGGCCGGCCCAACGCTATCAGCAAGCTGTGAAGGCCATCGCATTCAGTCTCGGGCTCTCCGGCGATGATGCCTTTTTTGATCCCAACCTCCGGCACCAGGAAAGTGCGGATCTGAACATGCCTGCCCGTTGTCTGGAATTGTATCAGGAACTCAGCGCCATCGCCGAGGTCGAAGAAAAGAAACTCGCCGCTTACTGATCAAACCGATAGTCGCGCAAACACGCAAACTGGCTGGCGCGCTGCAACACATCCTTCTTCAGGTCGTCCGGCCATTCAATATCATGTCGGCTTTGATGCGCCTGCGGGTTCACCAGGGTCAGGCAGTCGGCCAGATAGTCCGGTGGACAGGTCGTCCCCAGAAAGGCACACAGGGATTTTAATTCTTTTTCCGGCTGGTCCAGGAAGGTTTCAAACTGGATTTCATGGACGGCAAAATGGCCTTCGTTTTTCAGGTCTTCGACCATCTGGATATTCCGAAAATAGACATCGGATACCTCCCTCAATTTTTCAGGACTCGCATCCAGTTGACGTTGCGCTCCTTTCCGGGCTTTCGTGGTGATATTATCGAACGGATTCCGGATGACATGAAGGATACGGATGGGAACCTTGACTTTCTGTTCGAGCCGCCTCAATAAAGATGGATCCCGATGAAGAAGTACCAGGGAGTGGTGCGCTTTTTTGTCACCGATCACCAGCAATTTTTCAAATTTCCCCTGCCAACCGGTTGGCACCTGATAGGAGTAGGTCTGCCACTGTGCATCATTGCGGGCAAACCACCGGGATTTGTTAAAAATCCGTCCGTACAATCCCAGCTTTCCGATGGGTGTGTTGACCATTCGCAGGATATCCAGCTCGTGGGAGATGACCATATGGGGATGGGCATCCATCAGTGAAGCGATCAGGGTGGTCCCACTGCGAGAGTTCCCCAGAAACAGGGTAAACACAGGCGCTTCCTGAAAGGCCTGTTTATACTTTCGTCCAAACCGGATAGGAAGGATCCAGTTCTGCTTCAGCGACCATGCAAATTGTTTATTGATATTCATGATCGCTCCGATTGATTAATGGCTGATTGTACCGCCAGGGCTTCCTGATATAATGCGATATCCCGGGCATTGAGTCGTTCAATTTCGGTTCGCATTTCCGCAGTTACCTGACGGGGTTCCTTTTTAAAGGTCGGGTTGACATTCGTATGGATCCTGGGCAGTTTTTTCCATCCCAGCTTTTTTGAGAGTGCTTCCAGATCCCGGTCATAGGTCTCCATCATGCCCAGGAAAAAAAGGTCCGGCAGGGACAGCCCCTCCAAAAAGGTGGACATGCGATTCTGATTTTTGGGAATATGGATAAATTCTTCCAAGGTCAGATCCGGTTTGATGTCCAAACTACCCTCGGTCATCCGGGTTCTGTCCAGGTTCAACCGCCAGTAATAATTCGAAATCACGCGTTCTACCGGATCCCTCAGCCAGGTGATCAGACGGGGCTGATCCTGTTCCACGATATCCTTTAAAAAAGGGAAGGGAAGATGTCCACTTAACACCTTGGTCCGGGGCGGAAATAATGCACGCAAGTCCACTTCCCGGGGTGTCTTTCCGCGAAACACATTCTGGTTCAATCGAAATGTCCTGGACTCCCCGTACACATCCTGAAATACCTGTGACATGGATTTGCCACCGGTTTTATGAATATGTATGAAAATAATGTCCAGCATCCCGGGTTTGACTATTGTACTCTGGATTTTCTCCTTTCCTCCGCAGCGGTGTAAATCGCTATATCCTCTTGGTAAAGCAATTCCAGGGCTGCTTGTTCAGCAGGGGTAAATCCGAATGATTTGCGAGGCGTTTTATTCACGTGCACCGATTGCGGCAGCTGCCAGTTCATCAATTCTGCCAACTGGATCAACTCCTGGTCAAAGTGATCCGTCAATCCGATAAAATCAAATGCATCCAGTTGCCGGCCTCCCAGGTAGATCTGATATTTGTCGGCATTTACGGGAAGAGAGGCGAATTCGAAAATGGTTCGTTTCAATCGCTTGACCAGTCGCTGTGCCTGCGGCCGATCCCGGATCTCCGCTTCGAGTAATTCATTCAAATAATTGTAATTGGAGATCACCCGCTCAATGGGTTGCCTCAACCAGGTCACCAGCCGGACAGTCGATGAAGCAGACAGAAATCGCTGCACATCCGGCAGGGTGAAATGACCGTGCAGCGCCTTCACATGTGCCGGTATCTCGCCAGCCCGAACCAGGCTGTCCAGAAGCCCCTGATCGGTCTTATTCTTGGCACGGAGAACAGGTTCGGCAGGGTTGTCATACACATACTCAAAATCCAGGCGCATCAATGCACGATCCGGATATTGTGCTTCCAATACCTGTTGAAAGGAGGTTCCCGCAGTCTTGGGGATATGAATGGAGATCAACTCCAACTGGTGCAGAAGCTTGCTCATGCCTTTACATTCTTGGACGCCATCCAGACGTCATACAGTTCAACATCCTTCTTGTTATAGATGCTCACCTGTTGCACAAACCAGTCCATTTGTGTCAGTGGATCTGGTTCCTTCGCTATAGTCATGGCTGGTACATTTGACCATCCCAGATCTCCGGCGATCGTTGCCAGATCCTTCTGCACATCATCCAGGTTGCCCACGACATCGAGAAAGGAACTCTGTGGGGAGATCACCCGGTGCATCCGATTGCGGTGGGCATAGGTCTGAATATACGCCTCGATTTCCTTGCGCAGATCATCCGGATATTCACTATCGCTGGTGACCGCTTTTACGTGCGTTGTTGTACTGGATCGCTTCCAGGCCTCTGCGATCAATCCAACCGGCTCACGGATCCAGGCCATCCATTTCGGGGTATGGTTCAATCGGACCCGAGACAATAATTCTGGGCGGGAACAATTGGTGACAACCACCTTGCATGCCTCTGGATGGGCGAGGGGCTGCCCTTGAAAATTCGTCCAATATCCGGGATAGTGAAAGACTCCTATCTCCTCAGGTGAATATTGACTCAATAGGACCTGATCAAACTGTTGGTCCAGGTCCACTCCTGTGTCCAGGACGATCAATTCCGGTTGAATGTTCCACCGGAGAGCAGGAGCAGCTTTTGACTGGGCGAGCCATCCGTGAACGGCGTTTTTGATGCTGGTCCACCATCTGGATTGTTGACGGATCAATGATCGGGAAGCAGCGCGGATACTTGACGAATCGGGTAGCGGGGTGCGCTCGCCTGATCGTTGATACCCAAGGGCCTGCATGACCCGACCGTGTTTTTTCCAGAATAACTGCTCGAGATGATCGGGCATTTCTTCCTTCCAGCCATTGGATTTTCCCTTGCGGAAAAAGAGCTGGTTTTCACCCTTTTGCGGGCCGTATTTCGGATTGCCAAATTTCTGGGAAGAAAAGGTCGGCAGTGCCTCCTTTTCAGGCTGGGGAAGGTCAATAAACTCGCGGAGCCGCTCCAGCTGACCGATGGGGTCCTGGATCAGATCTTCAAATCGAATGACGACATCCGCACGTTCCATCCACTCGGCGACATTTAACCCCCACCCGCCAAAATAACTGCCTTCTTCTGCCCGAATGGCCTCCTCCAGGTTTTCCAGAAAATCACTTCCGGGCGCAACAATATTGGTTCGGTGGTGTGCGATGGAGACCAGGGCATCCCGGCCATCGCGGACCAGGTAGATCACGACGTGGCCAGCGGATCGAAGGGGTACTTGTCCCGGTCGCAAATGGGTCTTGACCACGGGATACTCTTCATGCGTGGATGAATATTGCAGGGAATCCAGATTGACTTCGGTGGAGACCAGGCCATAGGACTGGTACAACACATTTCGTGCAAATGTATTTCCCGATCTCGGAAATGAAGCCAACCAGATCATCTTCCTCATTCCCCGACTATAACTCATAATATTTCACACGATCCAACATATGTTTTCTGGATTTTTCATCCAGGCGGCCCAGACAATTATTCATGTAATAATCGACAGAGGCCGGGATGTCCGATGATTCGAAGATCTTCTTTCCCTTGTCCAGAATGGCCACCCGATTGGCCAGTCGCAAGACTTTATGAATGTGATTGGAGACAAAGATCACTGCTCGCCTGGGCTGCTTGACAAATTCCTGGAGATGATCAAAACACTTGGCTTTGAACATGGAGTCACCCACGGCCAGCGCTTCGTCGATGATAAAGATATTGGGGTCCGTTGCGATGGCCACGGTATAGGCCAGTCTGGCCTTCATCCCGGAGGAATAATTCCCCAGGGGCATATCCAGAAAATCGCCCAGGTCGGAGAACCCCACGATGAAGTCCATTTTTTCTTCGATCTGCTTTTCGTTCATGCCATACATCGCCGCTTTGATGTTGATGTTTTCACGGCCGGTGAACAGCGGATGCATGCCGGAGCGCAAGGCAAAGATCGGAGTCACCCGTGTCTGTGGTGAAAATGCCATATCCCCTTGCTGAATGGGGTAGATGCCGGAGATCAGGCGCATGAGGGTGGTCTTGCCACTGCCATTGGCACCGATGACTGCCAGGATATCGCCTTCCCGAAGGTCCAGTTCAATACCACTCAGTGACCAGAATTCTTTTTTCCGCAGGGTCATATAATCGGTTTCCAGCCCGAAGGCCTGTTCGACCATATCCCGTGTCCCATACATCAGATTGTACCGGATGTCCTTGCAGAACTTCTTGTGCAGATCTCGGATGGAGAGGAGGGTTTCCGGTGAAGTGGGCTCCATAGATTCAGGTTCAGCGCTATGTGGTAGGGTTGGTTTCATGCTCAGATCAATTGTTGATCAACCGTTCCAACACGCGTGGTTTGGTATAGAGATAGAATCGAACCATCAGGGGAAACAGGATCAGGACAACCGCTGTGCAGATCAGGAATTTTGTCGGTTCATATAACGTCCCTTGTGCCAGCACATCCCTGGGCAGTCCAACGAGGTAGGTGAGGGGGTTATAATCAATGATATGGGTCAGCCAGCCGATTTTGATTTTCGGAGCGTACACAATCGGGGTCAGATACATCAACACTTTCATCCCCTCATCCACAACATTACACAGATCGACGGCCACTACGCGGAGCAGGGCGACAAACAAACCGATGGTCAGCCCGAAGAGGAGAATAGGGATCAGTGTTATCGGAAAAAGCAGGCTCAACCAGGTAAACTTGATACCAAATAAGAGCAGCACCACCAGATTGATGACCAGGGGAATGGAGAAGGTGATGATGTTCTCCAGCAATCTGCCTACGATCAGGGTCTCGTAGGGGAATTTGTTCATCACCAGCAGCGAGCCACTGTCCACGATGATCTGGCTGCTGGACTTGTAGATATTGATGAACAAACTCCAGATGGTTGTCCCCAGAAGGACAAATACCGGATAGGGAACACCCGTTTCGCCGGGATCCACAATGCCGGCTCCGTGGAGGAATATCCAGATGATCACTGTCAGCAAGGGAAAGATAAAGAGCCACATGGCCCCGATCAGGGACTTCTTGAAGGGGGCCAGGAGGTAGATCCGTAAAAGTTGCTGGATAAAGAACCGGTACTGCCGAAGGTTGCGCAGGACATGCCCCCATCCCTGGAACACATTTCCATAGTCATAGTTGACATTCCCGATCTGTACCTTGCTTTTTCGCATTCTTCAGGCTAATTAACTCAGAATCTTAAAGTTATCAATACTTCCAATTCTCTATACATCCTGTTTGAACACCAGGTACAACAGGCATCTGACAATCGTTCTATCCTTTTCCAACCTCTATGTACGAGAGGGGGCCACGGAGGTTGCGTCACATCATGCCTTTCCACCAGAATCTGAAGGCGGACGGTTTGCAACATATCCGCCTGTTATACGTATTACACCCTCTGTAAACATACTTCAAAGAGAACCTGTTGAAGACCCTCAAACCTACCCAATTGGAACAAGCTACTCTCTGGCAGAGTCAAGAAACCCGCTTCAACGCCGTATTTGCCCTCATCCTGACACTGATGGCCTGGGCAGTGGTGTCATTCTTTCACCTGGAGGAACAACTCGCCCTGGAGCAGTTGATGCCCATGGTGGTGGGTGGCTTTGTCATCCACAGTTTTCTCCCGCGTTCCTATCGAATGGCCTTTTTTGTGCTGGTCACCCTTCTTTCCGCCCTGATCCTCTTCGGGGTCATGGATGGTTTGATCCTGATCGGCATTGCTCTGGCCATGATCGGGATCACCTACCTGCCGGTGGGGACAGCTGTCCGGCAATTGCTGGTCCTGGGCGCGGGTGTGGTCCTGGCCCTGTTCAAGTCGGGACAATTCCCCCAATGGGCCCCATCCAATGTGGTGACGATTGTGGCCAGCCTCTTTATGTTCCGGATGATCATCTATCTCTATGAACTGAAGTATGAAAAGACCCCTACGCCCCTGATCACCCGATTGGCATATTTCTTCCTCCTGCCCAACCTGGTATTTCCCATCTTCCCGGTGGTCGATTATCAAACCTTCAAAAGGACCTATTACAACCAGGAGGAAAGCTCCATTTACCTGCGGGGCACAAGATTGATGGCCAGGGGGATATTCCACCTTCTCCTCTATCGGCTGATTTACACCTATGCCCTCCCCTCCATCCAGGATGTGGACACCATCTTCAGCCTCTTCCACTATATCATTCTTACCTATGTGCTCATCCTCCGTTTATCGGGGATCTTCCATTTTGCCATTGGCATTCTCTGCCTGTTCGGGTTCAACCTGCCCGAGGTGTTCAACAACTATTTCCTGGCCACGGGATTTGAAGATTATTGGCAGCGAATCCATGTCTACTGGAAGGACTTCATCCAAAAGATCTTCTACTATCCCATCTATTTCAAGATCAAACACTGGGGCATTACCACCAGTGTGGTCGTAACCACGCTGATTGTCTTTGCGATTAACTGGCTTTTGCATGCCTACCAATGGTTCTGGGTGTTGGGCCAATTCGATTTTCGAACCAATGATGTCGCTTTCTGGATGATCTTTGGCATTCTGGTTGCGGCATCTGCCCTTGTCAAGATCCAGCGAAAACGCAAACCGTCCAAAGAGCCCTGGGTAGTGGCCTTTTCAACGACCGCCAAAATAATCGGGACCTTTCTCACCATTGCCTTCTTATGGTCCCTGTGGGTCAGTCCTTCACTCTCCCTGTTTTTCAATACGCTGGGTGTCGTCCGTACAGCATCGGTTCAAGATATTTTCCTCCTTCTGGGTATTCTTGGGTTGATCCTTTGTCTGGGTGCGGTGATTTATTATCTCTACCACAAACCCCAGTCCATCCTGTCGCTGGTCGAAACGAAAATGGAACGGGTCAATCCCTATTCAAACTGGCTATTCCTGTTGATCCTGATCCTGCTGGGGACGGCTATGGGAACACAGCTTGTCGAACAAAACACCGGGTTTGTCATGGCACCCGTCCTAAAGGCTACCCTGAATAAGGACGATCAGTCCACCCAATTTCAGGGCTACTACGATGAGATCCTGACGGCCAACAATTTTTCAAGTCCGCTCTGGCAAGTGAAAAATAAGAAGCCGGCAGACTGGGTAAAAATTGAAGACGCGAATATCATTCGCAGCACCCAGGATATCCTGATGAAAGAACTGATTCCCTCGTCCAGCACGGTATTTAAAGGCGCTCTACTGACCACCAATCAGTGGGGGCTGCGCGACAAGGAGTATTCACTGCTTCCACCCCCGAACACGACCCGCCTGGCCTTCATCGGAGGTTCTATCGAGATGGGCAGCGGAGTTCGGAATGAAGAGGTCTTTGAAAATCTGGTGGAGGAGGACCTCAATGCCACTCTGGGAAAGAACGGACAGGCTTATGAGGTCCTGAACTTTTCAGTCGGTGCGCGCAGTCTGATCCAGAACCTCTACAACCTGGAGAAAAATGTATTGCCCTTCAAGCCGAACTATGTCGTGTTCTTCAATCATGATCGAGAATGGGATGCGATCATGAACGTATTCAGCAAGGTGACCATCCGGCGCAAGGTGCAGTCCTTCCCCTATGAAGAGATGAATCAGATCATGGAGAAAGAAAATCTGGCATCCGACATGAGTCGGGTGGAGATCAAGAAAAAGCTGGACGCCTACATGGAAGAGATCTTTACCTGGTCCTATGCACGCATTGCCAGGATCTGCCAGGAGAATGATATCGAGGTGATCTGGGTCAATATTCCCAGTGTCAACCACCGCCAAAGTGTGGAACCGAAGTATGAGGATGTCTTTCAATGGGCTTCGTCAGCCGGATTCCATTGTATCAATCTGAAAGATGTGTTCAAGGACTACGAACAGGAAGAAGTGGAAATCGCCCCCGGAGATAATCACCCGAATATCCTGGGCCACCAACTGATCGCGGAACAACTCTCACCGGCGATCCAGGCAATCCTGAAAAAATAGATCGATGCTGCTGCAACAGGATCACTCATCCTTCTTGCCAAACGTCTTCGATATACCCACACTGAAGTGGCTGTAAAACCCCGACTCTCCCGGGTTGAGCAGGATGCCAAACTCGGGACGGATAGCCCATAAACCCAAGTCGCGGCTCACCGCCAACCCCAGGTTGATGGCGATCAGGTCATCACACCCGTCACAAAATGTGATGAGGTATTTGGAGGCTAAATTGACATCCAGTACATCCCTGTAGACAGGCCAGGTGAATAAGGCGGTGGGGTGCAGCTGCCAGGCATCCTCCACATCATCACCGATCGCTGTCCCGATCGGCATGGCAAAGGCGATGTAGTCCCTGTACAAACCGACTTTGGGTCCCAGACCCAGGACATGATAACCACCCTCTCCATCATTGTCCTTTAACCATATATATTCATAACGCAGACGAATGTCGACTCTGTCGTGCAACCCATAAGCACCTTGAATGCCGATATGGTTTTGAACCCCATCTGAATCACCCTCGTCGGTAAATCCAACGGTTGAAAATGAAGGGGTCACATCGACCCGATTCTTTCCGACCGTTCGTGCACTCTGCAGTTCCGAGAAGACGGGCGCACAGCTTTGCATCAAAATCAGAAGCAGGGTCAGGATTAAGCTGATTCGGATCATAACAATTGTATGTGATCGTTACTATTTAAAATCTCTTGTAGCACTTCAAGTTAACCGAATTCCCAATGACATTCGTGAACGATGGTGATACACTCGCATGACGTACCGAGTTATGGCAGGCTCTGCATCACGTTTAGAATATCGACAACTGAGACTCGGTCGTAAACGCTTCGAGAAACCGCATTCCTTTGTATGAATTACCCTTCCCATTCAACTTTGGGCTCCACACTGCAATGGTATATTGATTCGGATGTACGGCGACTATTCCGCCTCCAACCCCGCTTTTTCCGGGAAGTCCAACCTTAAAGGCAAATTCACCGGACTCATCATAAAAACCACAGGTTTGCATTAATGCATTGACCCGTTTGCACTGGCTGCTGGTGAGTATGGGTTTGTTCGTCGATAAATGACGTCCATTGTTCGCTAGAAACAGGAACAATTCTGACAACTCCCTGCAACTCATCTCAAGCGAACAAAGGTCAAAATAGAAGTCCAGAACATCAGATGGATCGTTATGAATATTCCCGAAAGACTTGATAAAATTACATAAGGCGACATTCAGAAATCCCGCACTCTTTTCCGAGGCTGCTATTCGACTTGAATAATCCAGTTCCGGATTATTGGCAATACTTCGAATAAAGGACAAAAAATCATCCTTCGGATTCTTCAAGTGACTCAGAAGAATATCCGAAATCACGATCGCACCTGCATTGATAAAGGGATTACGCGGAATGCCTTTATCGGCTTCCAGTTGAACCAGTGAATTAAAGGCTGTCCCCGAAGGCTCCACTCCCAGTCTCGTCCAGATCTTGTCGCCCACGATCTGATAGGCCAGGCTCAGTGAAAGCACTTTTGCGATGCTCTGGATCGAAAACTTAACGTCAAAGTGACCTACCCCATATTGAATGTGATCAATGGTGGACAGATGGACGCCAAAACTGTCCGGATTCACGTGAACCAATTCAGGAATATAGGATGCCACTACTCCCTTGTCGTCCAAATCTTTCACCTTTTCGTAGGTCGCCTGAATAATGCTCTCCCAATTCACTTGCATCAATTTAATTTGAACAACCCCCGGCTGTACCTCAGATCCGATCAGGAACCATGAACATCATACAACTAGCTCTGCAGTTGTATTGTTTACCAGGGTCCCTCCGTCGTAATATGGAGAAATATTCCGTTTTCCAATCGAAAGGCACCCCCATACCCGACTACCCAAAGCCGATCACCCTGGTCCTTGAACAGCTTGAATACCACTGGCCCACTATTATCTTCAGTTTTTAGGAATTCGACCAGTTCAGTTCCATCATACGTATATAGATCGTGTTGATTGGCTACAAACCATATGATTCCATCCCCGTCTTCAACAATACTTCCTATTCCTTTGCCAACTTCAATTTTATCTCCAGTGATATTATGGAGTTCATTTTCTTTAAAAGAATATAAATCCCCCTTTGTCGAAATCCAAAATCCTCCATCTTGATCTTCAACTACTTCGTTTATAAAAATGGTCTGAATACCCAGCTTTTTCGAGACATCAATCAACTTGTTATCTGCATATGAAAACAGACCAGCATTGGTACTGAACCATAAAGTCCCCTTGCTATCCTCCATAATACTATGCGTCATCCTTGTACTGGATATTCCAAGAGTTGAATCGATCTTTCCTTCGGGCAAATCAAAATCCGTAAATTCTCTTCCATCAAATACACAAACACCTTCAATCGTTCCGATCCAGATATTTCCATTCCTATCGGGCGAAATGCACCATACATCATTGCTGATCAAGCCATCAGATTCATAATAATTTGTGACCAGGTCTCCATCAACCCGACTGATCCCATCTGTGTGCCCAAGCCATACTTTACCATCACTGTCCTCTCCAATGTCCTTGATTGTCACGCCTTTTCCAGATTCACTTCTGATGCGATCAATATGAACCAATGACTTGCCGCTAAGTCTGAATGCACCATTCTGAGTACCAAACCAGATATCACCTCTGCTGTCTTGAAAAACTGTCCTCACAACCTGACTAATCTGCTTGGCTGACTGGTCATTTTGGCGAGAAGGATTTTGATGCAACAGACTCCCTGATGCCATTCCTTTCTGTTGTTCACTACTTCCTGGCTGACCATGACAAGATGAAATAACAATGAGCAAGGCCATTGCTAACCATAAAACCGTTTCAAAATGCCATGCTTTCACGTTGATCATTTATTCCATAGATGCTCTATCCAAACTGCGTATTCGTACCATTCAGGTTTTGTTCTGACTGGTTCCTACTTTTTCTCTTCACGCAGAATTCTTTCCATTTTACGACCTCTTGCCAATTCATCGATCAGCTTTTCCATTTGCCTGCATTGCTTATACAATTCAAACTCGTCCTCTATTTCTTCAATTCGATAACCACAGACGACTCCTTTGATCAAGTGTGCGTTTGGGTGTATTCTGGCTTTTTGAAAAAATGTTCCAAACGTTGCTTTTTCATCAATAAGTGCTTGTAAAGCATCCTGATCGAAACCGGTAAACCATTGAATGACTTGATCGAGCTCCTCTTTTGTCCTTCCATTCTTCTCCAGCCTGTTCAGGTAATGCGGATAGATGGATGCAAAGATCATATTGGCAACTTGTTCATTTTTTTCAACAGTAACTTTCATTTTTTTGATTTTCAATTTGAATGGTGCGAACAATCGTGTTTACGATCCTTTAATTCTCTTACCCCCATTACCTATACACCATTTGTTCGTAAAGCCGGCATCTCTGATGGATAACCGAACATACAGAAGCAGCCTTTCCCCCATAGTCCCCACACGGATAACCACTCCATTTCCGGACAGGATCACCCGTGTTCATAGAACGGATAACCGATTCGAACAGACATCTGCATTTCTTCTGGAATGATCCGTGACCATTGTTCTTCCTATCGCAGCAACATCACCGTCCCGGCACGCTCCTGCATGCCTTCCTGATAAACGGTCCTGTACCGCACCTTGTACACATAGGCGCCCTGGGGCAATGGTTTTCCCTTGTAGTTGCCATCCCATCGGTCGTCCATGCTGTCTGCTTCAAAAAGCAGGGTACCCCAGCGGTCATAGATCTGGAAAAAGATCTCCTGGATGCCCGTACCGACAAACTGGAAATAATCGTTGACCCCGTCATCATTGGGGGTCAGGGCGTTCGGCTGGAACAGGGTGGTGACCGCGATCACGCATACCTCCTCCGAGTGGGTGGAGACACAACCCCCTTCATTCTTGACGGATAAGGTCACCACAAACGTACCTGTATCGGTATAGCTGTGGCCCGTTTCATTCCCCAGGATATAGGGCAGCTTGAAGCCGTCTCCGAAGTCCCAGGTACCGGAAGTGGCCCCATTGGTCAGGTCAAGTATTTCGATATAGGGCTCTACAATGGTCACACACTCGCCCTGCGGGTAGGTACTGAAGTTGGCCTGGATCGGTTGATATCCCGGCAATTTGATCTCGCCCTCTGTTTTACATCCGTTCTTCAGGTCCAATACATCGACAGAAATCGTTTTGGACAGGCTGGTCACCTTCGGACCGGTTTGCTTGGGACTTGTCTGCCAGGTATAGCTGTAATTTCCGGCGGGATTCGGGACCACAATCGCCCAGGTACTATCCCCATAGCAGACGGTAGGACCGGTCTGGAAACTCAATTTGATCTCGGGTAACACAAAGACATCCAGGGATCCTACAGCTGGATCTGAACACCCATCGGTGACCGTGACCGAATAGGTCGAGGTCTGGCCGGGGGTCACCAGGTGACTCTGGCCAAAACCGAGGCCCTGATCCCAGGTGTAATTGAAATTGCCCAGCGAACTGCCGCCAGCTCCCAGTGCAGAGACCTGCTTACCCTTGCCAAAACAGACGGTATCCACCAGGAAGGCCATGTTGACACTGACCGGATCGCCGACATTGACATATTTGATCTTCTGGTCTGCACACTCGCCGGCACCAATGCGGTACTTGATGACATGCAGTCCTGCCCCGAGCTGGGCCGGATTGAAGATGATTGGCGTGGTGGAGGCCGAGCGCACGGACAACGGCAAAACGAGTGTGGAAATGCGC
>JAUIEA010000203.1 GCA_030429045.1 Bacteroidia bacterium
ACAGGGGCAACATGCCCCAAAAGTACAACGGGTTCAGGAGATCCCGATCGCTGTCCGGGAAGGAGAGGGGGCAAGGAAAACAGGATGGCATTCGAACGGACTTTCCGAAAGCAGATTATCTTGCCGGTATGCAACAGGAAATGTTCCGATCAGAACGGTTGATCTTTCGAACCTGGTCAGACCAGGATGTCCCCGCCTTTGCAGCGATCAATGCGGACCGGCAGGTCATGCGCTATTTTCCCGCCCCGTTATCCGTTGAAGAGACCCGGGCCATGATCACTCGCTTGCAAGAACACCAGGCAGAACATGGGTACTGTTTCTGGGCTTGCGAACAGAGGTCGGACCGGCAACTGATCGGCATGATCGGTTTGAGCCGACCGAAAATGGAAACGGCCTTTACGCCCTGTGTGGAGATCGGATGGCGCCTGCATCCTTCTTTCTGGGGAAAAGGACTGGCAACGGAAGGTGCACAGGCCTGCCTGGATCATGGATGGAATGTCCTCGGACTGGATGAGATCGTTTCGTTTACCGCCGGGATCAATGTTCCGTCCATTCGGGTAATGGAGCGGATCGGAATGGTGGCTGACGGGACCTTCGTCCATCCGAAAATACCTGCGGACCACCGCCTTCAACCCCATGTGCTGTATCGGATCCAAAAACCGACTGCAGATTGAACCAAAACAAACCCGGCCATTGACTTGAATCGGATCATACAAACAGATCAGCATGAATAAACCCCATATCGCCCTGTCAGATGCCATGCAACATTTGACCGCATCCAAAGAGCTCTTCCAGACCTTTTTCCGGCATGGCACCTTGTCAATCGAGTTGTACCAGCCCCGGAAGGTCGATCTTCAGCAACCCCATGCACAAGATGAGGTGTATGTCGTTGCGAGAGGGTCCGGCACCTATCAGGTATCCGGTCAACGATTTGACTTTCAGCCAGGGGATGTTCTGTTTGCCCCAGCTGGTGCGGAGCACCGGTTCGAGACCTTCAGTGAGGACTTTATGACCTGGGTGATCTTTTATGGTCCGGAAGGAGGAGAGGGAGAAGAATAAGAAATGAGAAATGTGGAATGAGGAATGAAAAAGGGGGAAGGCGGAAATCGGAAGTATCGTATTGGGACCCTGGGACGACGAAATAAGGGGAATGTTGGAAAGCAAATTGTGGCCTTACATGATACTGAATGGCAAGCCCTGAAGGGGCGGCATAGACTAGCGTTGGGCAGCGCCCAACGCTACTAACAGGCATCATGCAGAAGCCCTGAAGGGGCGCAATCAAGAGGAGTGTGACGAAGAGACGAAGTGACTGGGGAATGCCAGCCCGCCGGGGCGGGAAGAATAAGAAATGAGAAATGAGAAATGAGGAATGAAAAAGGGGGAAGGTGGAAATCGGAAGGCGGAAATCGGAAGGTGGAATCGTATCGGCTGCTTTAGCTGCCGTACCAGATTGTTGGAATACTCTTTTCGAAGGGGAAATGAATTAGAAATTCGAAGGTTGGAACTCGGAAGACGAAAATCTTGACCTTGCCAGATAATGGTTGACCCTGATGCTGGTAAAAAGGGTTATTTCGTTATTTGGTGATTTCGATATTTCGAGGACCGATGTTCCTGAGACTAGCATCACGTTAAACTCCAGATATGGCGCCGGATCGCCTTAGTACGGGGATAAAAAAAGTAGAACCAGGAACGCAGGAACCAGGAACGCAGGAATGAGAAATCAGGAACACAGGAATCAGAAATGCCTGCCCATCTGCCGATGTCAACCGATGCCTAGATAGACATGGGGACCTCCATGAGCAGGATGCGTGTCTTTTCCAGTGCCTGGAAGGCGAATTGATCTGTATCCCAGATACCCAGTCCATCCCTCCGGCTCAGGACCTGACCTTCGATCCGACCACTGCCCTCCAGGACGAAGGCATAAACACCATTTCCCTTTTTCCTGAGGGTATAGGCAGCGGTGGACCTGGCGTCAAAGTCGCCCATGTGGAACCACGCATCCTGGTGGATCCAGACACCCTGATCATCGAGGGAAGGGGAGAGGATCTGATAGAATTCATTTTTCCGGGCAACATCGCGGATGGGGATCTGGTCATAGCGGGGTGTGACCTGTTTTTCCCTGGGGAAGAGCCAGATCTGCAGAAAGCGGACCTCGGCATCCTTGTTCCGGTTGTATTCACTGTGGTAGATGCCCGTGCCGGCACTCATCACCTGCACATCGCCCTCCCGGATCACAGCCACATTGCCCATGCTATCCTTGTGTTCCAGATCGCCAGACAAGGGGATAGAGATGATCTCCATATTGTCGTGCGGATGGGTAGAGAATCCGCGACCTGCTGCGACAATATCATCGTTCAACACGCGCAAGGCCCCGAAATGGACCCGCTCCGGATTGTAGTAGCTGGCAAAACTGAACGAATGATGGGTGTTGAGCCAGCCGTGGTCCGCATGTCCCCGGGATTCGGCTTTGTGGAGGATCATTTTCATGGGTGTATGGGGATGTGTGATCAGATCTGGAGTGGCTGGCAGGTGGTTGAATCCCACCTGCTCATACAGCTTGTCGTAGGTGGATTCTTTCAGGCGGACAGAACGGGCTCGTAATGAAGTGATGCCGGTAGCCAGGGCGCCCAGTCCCAAGGTCGAGTTTTTGAGAAATTGTTTTCTGTCCATGGAAAAAGAGGTGAGTGGTCAACGAATGGTACGTCCATGTAAAATCGTTCATTCCATTCAATTGTTCAAGGTCAGAGGTAATCCAGCATTTGTGTTTATGCAGGAATGTCGGCTGAACGGCCTCGTTTCCTGCGGAATCAACGATCTTTGGACTAAGACACAGACACATGCGTTACGGGACCCTTTTCATTTTCTTAATCCTGGTAGGCCAGTTGACAGCTCAACCGGATCCGTTTGTTGCTGATTTTCTCCTGCGATGGAACAATGCGAAAGTATATTCGCTGGAGGTGATCGAAGCGATGCCTGAACGGCATTTTGACTATCGGCCCAGAAAGGAAGAAATGCGTTTCGGCGAACAGGCCATGCACATGGTGGCCAATATATATAACCTGACCAACCGGTATATCCAGATGGATACGGTGTATCAAAAACCGGTAGCGCCGGCTTCAGAAATGACCAAGCAGGAGATCCTGAACTGGGTCAACAAGGCTTTTGACGATGCCGCCTCTTCCATTGAGAAGATCGATGCCCGGGATCTGGATACCATCACCGATTTCTTTGCCGGCCCGATCAGCAAACGCAGGGTGGTGATGCTGCTGAATGATCATCAGGCGCATCATCGCGGGCAAATGGTGGTGTATCTTCGGTTGAAAGGCATCGTGCCACCAAAATATGTGGGGTGGTAATCAGGAATTGATCCTTCCGATCACGGAATGTGGAAGTTGTATCCAAGCGTTCCGTTGAAGCTGTCAACCTATATCATGAGGGCCCAAGCCGCCGAACACCGAATACCCAACACCGAACTCCGTTTCCATCACTGATCGTATCTTTCTCCCATGAAAAAGCATATCGCACTTTTACTCGTATTCCTGGGGATCGTTACCTTGATGTCCGGTTGTATGCCTGGTGGCGGACACAATGGCCCAGCAGAACCGGCCGGTTTTTTCATGGGTGTCTGGCATGGCTGGATCGCACCCATCTCTCTCATCGCCGGATTGTTCAATGATGCGATCCGATTGTATGAGCCATTCAATACCGGCTGGTGGTATGACTTCGGGTTTTATATCGCCGTCATATCCGGGTTTGGAAGTCTTGCCCTGTTCAGGCGGAAGAATTCCGGGAGGTAGGGTCGATTATCAGTTATCAGTTATCAGTTATCAGTTGTCGGTTCTCAGTTTTCTGTTTTCAGATTGACTGAAGTGCATTGGATGATTCCTGGTTCCTGCGTTTGCTCCCCCGAGAACTCGGGGCTTGTTCCTGATTTCGACTTCAAACTTTCCACTTCCATCCTTAGTCTTAGACCCCGGGTCTTAGGTCTGCCTTGCCTTGCCGGAAGGCGGGTTTGTGATTTGTCTTTTGTCTTTGGGATTTCCCCTGTCAGTTGCATTCAGATTGAAAGGAATGCCAATACCGAACGCCCAATGCCCAACACCTTCTTCGTTCCAACTTCTCCCGTCCTTAACGTATCCTTTACTGTGATACTGCTTTTATTTGGCGTATCTTTGCGCCCATTTTCAGATAATAACACCGCATGCAATCCATTCGCAACATCGCCATCATCGCCCACGTCGACCACGGAAAGACTACCCTCGTTGAC
>JAUIEA010000043.1 GCA_030429045.1 Bacteroidia bacterium
ACTGTGAGCGTAGGGTGTAGGGGTGACTTTAGTCGCCCGTGTTGAAGGAATGAGGGCTGCCAAAGCGGAAGTCGGAAGTCGGAAGTGCGAATCTGAGACCATGTGACTCTGTGACTCTGATACGGAGAGAAAAGGCGGAAATCGGAATCTGAGACTGTGAGCGTAGGTTGTAGGGGTGGTTTTAGTCGCCCTTGTTGAAAGAAATGAGGGCTGCCAAAGCGGAAGTCGGAAATCGGAAGTGCGAATCTGAGACCGTTTGACGGTGAGATAGAGAGCGGGTGTTGCAGGGGTGACTTCAGTGGCCAGAAAAAGAGAGAATCCGGATTGCCGGGACTGGCGGGTGGACGGCTGGATATATTCGCATTCAGGCTTCAAATGCAGGCCCATTTGCCCTGGATAGTTTGCATTTTGATCTACCTATTTGGAACAGAATCCGCTTCATGGCAGATTGCCAGGGGTGAGAAGTGAACCGCATCTTCGGCCAACTCGCTATTTTCCAGTGTTTTCCAAGAAGATTGTCTTGGCTTTTTCACTGCCTTTCCTTATCTTTGCAGCCGTTTTTAACTACGTCATTCAATTATTTACACAAGACATGCGTCATTACGAAGTCACTTTCATCGTAGATCCAGTACTGTCGGGCGATGAAATCAAATCGACAGCTCAGACATATGTCGATATGTTGCAGCAGGAAGGCTGCACGATCGTACATAACAACGAGATGGGGTTGCGCCAGTTGGCCTATCCCATTAAGAAGCGGAATTCCGGAGTATACTACTGCGTTGAGTTCTCATCTGAAACCGGTGCTTTTATTCCAAAGGTCGAACTGGCATTCAGTCGGGACGAGCGGATCATGCGCTTCCTCACGGTTGCCCTGGACAAGTTTGGAGTAAAGTACAATGCAGACAAGCGTGCGGGCCTGATCGGCAAGAAGACCGATAAGAAGGCAGTTGCCACAGTCGAAGGCGAAGGTGTAGCCACTAAGAAGGCTGAACCCAAGGCCAAGGCTGAAGCAGCACCAAAGGCGAAAGCTGAGCCGAAAGCAGCCCCTGCAGCTGATTCTTCCTCACAGGAAGAAGAGTAAACCACCCGTTTCACCTTCTAAAACAAAACTATCATGGCTTCAAGAGATGATATCAAGTTTCTCAGTAATCCCAAAATCGGCCAGAAGCGGACCAAGTATTGCCGTTTCCGCAAGTTTGGGATCAAGTATATCGATTATAAGGATCCGGAATTCCTGGTCCAGTTTGTCAATGAGCAAGGAAAGTTGTTGCCACGCCGGATCACCGGTAACTCCCTGAAGTATCAGCGGAAAGTTTCTTCTGCTGTCAAGCGTGCGCGTCACCTGGCGATCCTGCCATTTGTGACCGACTTGCTCAAATAATTGTGAACCCGGTTAATCACTCGTATCATGGAAATCATACTCTTAAAAGACGTCGATAATGTCGGCGATAAGCATACGATCGTTAAGGTCAAGGACGGTTTTGGCCGCAATTATCTGATCCCTCAGGGCCTGGCCCTGGTCGCTAACGATACCAACCGCCGGAAGCTCAACGAGATCATCCGCCTGGATGACAAGCGGGAGTCTCAGCGTCTGGATGTCTACCAGGAAATGGCGACAACACTTGCCGGCGCCACCTTGCGCATCGGTGCCAAAGCAGGAACCAGCGGCAAGATCTTTGGTAGCGTGAACAACAGCCAGCTGGCTGCCGCGATCAAGGAACAGTTCGAGCTGGAGATCGAACGTCGGAAAATTGAGATCCCGGAGGAAGTCAAAACCCTCGGCACCTATACCGCCAACATCAACCTGCACAAGGAGGTGAAAGCGACGGTGACCTTTGAAGTCGTCGAGGACGAGTAAAAGCGATCCATAGACACACTGCAAAAGCCGTCCGCCAAACTATTGGCGGACGGCTTTTTTTATCGGCATATTTCAACAGGAGGAGGGGAATGGCCAGACCCCTTGTCACGACGGCCGCTCCGCAAGTCTGATTCTGGAGGTTTGGGTGGAACACCATCCGGGTCCGAGAAAGACTCTGCCGAGAGCAGGGTGTCAGCAGACTGGTTATCACTGTTTTTATCTATTGAATGAAAATCGGGTTCAACGGTGATTCGTTCAGGCAAGAGGAAGAGAAAAGAATCCTTTTGGGCACTGGCAGGTAAGAGGAGAAAAACGACTCCTGGAAGCAGGGACAGGAAGATGGGGCGGATACGCGATTTCATGACGTTGAATTGTAGGATGAAGAAGATTGGAATGAGGTTTGGCCAGCTTTCATTCTTTTACCTGTTTCATGTTGTCTTCTTCCCTTGTTGTGACCCATTCCTGCAAGAATTACCCAGATATTGGGAAGGATGAGCATCTTCCAGAGCTGGCAGAACAGTTCCATTCATTATCTTCATTTGCTGAAATCCCTTCTTCACTGATGATCGTTGATTGTCTGGCAAAACCGCATATGCAACTGCTGCAACTTTTTTTCTTCATATCCATGTTTCTGTTGTCCTGCGGACAATCTCCTTCCGAGTCGGGCGGCACTCTGATGAGGGCCGAAATGGCACCGACTGCTTCTTCAGACAGACTTGACGTCGAAGAATCAACTTACCGCCCATTAAAAAAGATCCGCAATGGTCAGCTGCGACTGCAGGTAGACGATGCTCAGGCGACCGCCATGGAAATTCGGCAGACGGTATTGAATGCCGGCGGTGAGATCCAGAATGAACAGGAAAACCATTACGGTCGCACCTGGGAGATCTACCTGACCATGCGGGTACCGGCATCACAGCTCGACAGTCTGATGGATGTCTTCAGCTCCGGCACGGGACAGGTCGAAAACCGGTCGATCAGCGAATCTGATATCAGTGAGGTCTACTACGACACGGATGCC
Source organism: Bacteroidia bacterium (assembly GCA_030429045.1). Classification (GTDB taxonomy): domain Bacteria; phylum Bacteroidota; class Bacteroidia; order Chitinophagales; family Saprospiraceae; genus JAGNXB01. The sequence continues at coordinate 2,880 of JAUIEA010000043.1, forward strand.
CGGCTGACCCAAAAAAGAGCACTGGAATCCCGTTATCTGGAGATCCTGAAGGAAGCCAGGACCGTAGAAGACATGCTGGCGATCGAGCGCGAACTCAATCAGGTGCGCAGCGACATCGAGAGCATGGACGGGCAGATGCGTTCCTTTGACAAACAGGTGGCCATGAGCACACTGGTGGTCTCTCTGGTGACCACCAAGTCAGGGATGGACAATTTTTTCAGTGAACTGGGTTCTGCCTTCGGTCAGGGATGGACACACCTGCTTCAGTTTCTGCTCTTTCTGGCCAGCGGATGGGCGGTTATTCTGTTTGTCGGTGGGGCGTTGTGGCTCCTGGGGAAGTGGCGCCGCAGGCGCAGAAAGTTGCCTTGATCCAGGATCTCAATAGCTCATATTGCTACCGTGCTTTTTCAGCCACTTCTCGGCAGACTGATAGTCCGGCATGGCCTGGCTGACATGCCTCCAGAATCGATCTGAGTGGTTCATTTCCAACAGATGAGCCAACTCGTGGATGATGACATAATCCAGAACAAAAGCCGGGGCAAACAGCAGACGAGTGGACAGGTTGATATTGCCCTTGCTGGAACAGGATCCCCAGTTGGAGTGATTGTATTTGAGGTTGACCGATTTGATCGGCTTTTGAAAATGGCGGGCATTCAGCTCGTGTACCCGTCGGGTGACCTCCGGGAGAAAGTCTGCACCGACGATCCGACTGAGCAACTTCTCGATCGTTGAACCCAGTTGTTCATCTGAGGCGCCAAAGGGCACTTTGAAGACCAGATTGCGATCGCTACCCAGCTTTCCGGTCACCGTCTGGCGGTCTGATTCATAGATGAATCGGATGACATACCGACGGGCACCTACCTCAAGGATCTGTCCGTGGCGATAGATCCGGGGACGAAAACGTTCATATCGATCGGGATGCTTGTCCAACTGGCTGATGATCCAGTGTCGGAATGTCTGGATCTGGTCTTCCTGATCCTGCCCGGACATGAACGTAGAGATGCGCAGGATGGCCGAAGTCTTTCCCAGTGATACACGACTGTTGGGCCGGGCTTCCCGGATCACCTTGACGGGGACGCGAAAGTCGTTGTGCGTCAACACATAGTTGGCACTGGATGGAGCCGGCTGGATCTGCTTGCGCAAGGAGGAAAGAAGTCCCATGAGGGTGTAAACTTACAGCAAAAGCTACAGTCGGGGAAGGCAGAAAGCGAAAGGCGGAAGGCGGAAGGCGGAACGCAAAAGTGGCCCTGAGTCTGGGAGACAGAAAGCGTATGTTGTAGGGGTGACTTTAGTCGCCCGGTCAAAAGAAATGAGGGTTGCCAAAGCGGAAGTCGGAAGTCGGAAGTGTGAATCTGGGACTGTGTGACTGTGTGACTGAGAGCGGGTGTTGTAGGGGTGACTTTAGTCGCCCGTGTCAAAAGAAATGAGGGTTGCCAAAGCGGAAGTCGGAAAACGGAAGCCAGGGCCAAAAACGAGGAATCAGGAATGAGGAAGGTATTGGGTGTTGGGTATTGGCCGTTGGGTTTTGGCTATCCTCCGGGTTCAAATGCAGGGTTATTGCGTTAAGGCGTTCTTTCGAGTAGTCTGGAACCTGGAACAAAGAAACCAGGAACGCAGGAATCAGGACCGATCCCGGACGATCCCGAGGTCTCGGGATGTCCGGATCCGGACTTGGCGCCGGAGCGCCTTCGTCTGGGGGCCGAGAAGGAGAAATGTCTAAAGATGGTTGAAGCCCTGAAGGGGCGCAATCAATTAGACAGGAAGACGAAATGACCGAAAGACGAAGTGACCGAGGAATGCCAGCCGGCCCAACCCTCTACTCTCAACCCCCTACTCTCCACCCTCTACACGCCACTCTCAGCCGCTACCAGAAACCGACAACAGATAACCGACAACAGATAACCGACAACTGATAACCGACAACTGACAACTGACCTACCCGTGCTTTTTCCCGAAGGTTTGCATCACCCGGACCAGGGCCTGAACGCTCTCCAGTTCAAGGGCATTATACATAGACGCTCTGAATCCGCCGACAGAACGGTGGCCTTTCAGCCCGACGATACCAGCCGTTTTGCAGTCGGCGAGGAAGGCTTCATTGAGGTTGTCGTTCTCCAGGACAAAAGTGGCATTCATCCAGGAGCGGTCTTCCTTGGCAGTGGTGCCTTTGAACAGCGGATTGGCATCGATCTCGGCATAGAGTGCCTGCGCCTTGGCAAAATTGCGGGCTTCCATGGCATCCAGTCCTCCCTGGGCCTTGACCCAGCGCATCGTCAACATGCTCACATAAATGGGGAATACCGGAGGAGTGTTATACATGGACCCCTTCTTGATGTGCGTCCGATAGTCCAGCATGGTGGGGATGTGTCGACTGACATGACCCAGCATGTCCTCCCGAACGATGACCAGGGTGACACCGGCCGGTCCCATATTCTTTTGTGCACCCGCGTATATCATCCCGAAGCGTTCCACCGGAACGGGCCGGCTGAAGATGTCCGATGACATATCGCACACCAGGGGCACATTGGTCTCGGGCCATTCGAACAGCTGGGTTCCATAAATGGTATTGTTGGATGTCAGATGCAGATATTTGGCATCAGCTGGAATGGGATATCCTTTGGGGACATGCCGGAACTGATCGCTCTCCGAGCTGGCGACCACTTCGATCTGTCCGAACGCCCTGGCTTCCTTGATCGCATTGCTGGCCCAGGTGCCCGTGTTGACATAGGCCGCCAGATCTCCGTCATTCAACAGATTCATGGGGATCGTATAAAACTGACTGCTCGCACCTCCACCGACAAACAAAACGTGATAGTTGTCTGGCAGATCCAGGATCTCCTTCACCAGGGCCTGGGCTTCATCCATCACCGCCACAAAATCAGCACCACGATGAGACATTTCCAGGAGTGACAAACCGGTGCCGTTGAAATCAACACATGCCTGAGCGGCTTGCGTGAATACTTCCTTGGGAAGGATGGCCGGTCCGGCTGAAAAATTATGCTTGGTGAGGGTGGCAGTGGTGGACATGTTGAACGTGATTTTTAACAAAGGTATACCATGCCCGAAGATTGCACATGGATTCATTCGGATTCCTACAAAACTTCATTGTATTTTAACCGTCATGAATCCGGGAAAGATCATTCTATTGACCGTAGCGGGATTACACCTTTCCAATGCTGCTATGGCACAACCGGCCTGTGTGACCGATAATTGTTGTTGTGGTGTACCCATAGAAGTGGGGGTCCCCTGTGGTGATTTTGAAGCACCTCCTTTTGCCAATCCGATCATTGTCTACTTCCCCGGAGAGATGTTCTGCGACTGGACTGTTTATTCGGGTTCCATTGATGTGCTCGGCCCGAATTATAGCAACTGGGCCTCTGGCAATCCGAACGGAGCCAGCCAGTTCATCGATCTGCACGGCAATACACCGGGCAGTTTTGGCACGACCCTGACGGGACTTACGGTCGGCTACAAGTACACCCTGGTGTTGTGGTATGCCAAAAATGCAGGGGCCTCCTCGGCCAATTGTCAGGTTCAGGTGGCCAATGGAGCCTGGTTGAACGCGACGTTTACGGCAACCAATAATGGCGCCGATGGGTGGCTGGAAAAATGTTACTCCTTTATTGCCGAGGCGACCTCGGCCAATCTGAGCTTTACCGGCTCCGGAGGGGTGACGGCCGGCGGAGTTTTGCTGGACGATATCACCCTGTGGGGATGCCCTGTCGATGAAGAGCCCCCCACCATCGGCTTGATACCCCCTTCTCCGGTCAACCTGGAGTGTGACGACCCGGTTCCTCCCCCGGAGGACCTGCAGGTGACAGATGACTGTTCGGCCCAGGTCTTCACCGAGTTTACTGAAGATATTGATGAAGGCCCCTGTATGACCACCATCACCCGCAATTGGGTCTTTACCGACGAGTGTGGGAACACGAGCGTTGCGGAGCAGATCATTGATATCCAGGATACGGAGCCACCCACATTCGCCATACTGCCTGCCGATTTTATCGCGAATTGCGGGGAGGATAATTTTGCCCAGTTCCATCAGTGGATCCTCGATCATGGCGGTGGTGTCGGGGTAGACAATTGTGATCCGGATGTGGAATGGAACATCGATTATTTCAGCGAACCATCCGGCGGGTGTGAGGTGATCCCGGTCAATTTTGCCATTTATGATGAATGTGCCAATGCCAATGCCGTATCGGCCTCCTTTATCGTCCAGGATAACACTCCTCCTGAACTCCTCAGCCTCGCAGAGGATCTCACCATTTATTGTTCTCCTGATCCGGAAGGGGAGATCAATGCCTGGTTGAACATCTGGGGAGGCGCCACGGCACAGGATGATTGCGGGCCCCTGGCCTGGGGACATGACTTCAATGGTGATTATTCCCAGGAAGAGATCCAGGTGGTGTTTACAGCGGAAGACGCCTGTGGGAATCAGGTCAGCACAGCTGCCACCCTCTTTCAGGTCACCACCTCAGATACCCTGATTCAATTGTCGATGACCTGTGATCCGCTGCTGGTGGGATCGGATACGATGGTGGTCACGCAGGAAGGATGCGAGACTGTCACCATCACACTGATCGAGCTGGCACCCTCAGATACGATCTACCTGAACAACAGCACCTGTGATCCGTTGTTGGCCGGTTTGGATACGTTATTCCTGACCAATCAATTCGGCTGCGACAGCCTGCGCATTACCCATACGGCATGGATCCCCTCGGATACCATCACCTTGCACGCCTCTACGTGTGATCCGGCGAACACGGGCACGGATACCCTGTTCCTCCAGAACCAGTCTGGCTGCGACAGCCTGGTGATCACCCAGACCGACCTGTTGCCCTCCTCCACCCAGAATGTGCAACTGTATACCTGCGATCCGTCAGCTATCGGTCTGGATACCCTCCACCTGACCAACCTGCACGGCTGTGACAGCATCGTCTATGTGACGACTACCTACACGGGGATCTATCAGGAAACCAATACCATTTTGATCTGCGGCGCCGGAACGGATTATTCGGATACCCTGACGGTCATGTCGGGGCCCTGCGACAGCTTGTTTATTACTCAATATCATTATGCCCCACTGGATACTACATGGCAGACTGGGACGACCTGCCAGGCTGGACAGGCCGGGACCTTCACCCAGGTTCTGCCGGCCCAATCCGGATGCGATAGCACGATCATTACCACTATCAGTTTGCTGCAGAGCGATACCACCGTGGTCAATGATGTGACCTGTGTCAAAGCGGAGGAACAGTCCGACACCCTGGTGCTGAAAAACCAATACGGATGTGACTCTACCATTATTCTGTCGATCGCTTACGTTGGAATTGATACCCAATACATCCAGGCAACGAGCTGTGATCCGACCCAGGTCGGAATCATCATCCAGTCCCTTCCCGGGACATTCTGTGATACGATCCGCGTGACGGAAACGACCTGGGTACCCTTTAGTGAAAGCCGGGATACCATTACACTCTGTTCATCTGCAGGTCCGATTACAGATACCCTCTTTCTGGTGGGGCAATCGGGATGTGACAGTCTGGTGATCCGGACCTATCAGTATACCGATCTGCAGGTGGATGTGTCGCTGACAAAGGAATCGTGTGCAGGATACTCGGATGGCATGATCGAGGCATTGGCTACCAGTGGCGGTACCCCACCTTATAGTTACCGACTGGATGGGGGTGCCTGGCAGCAGGTGGCGACCTTTAGCGGTTTGCCGCCCGGTAGCTATAACCTGGAGGTCAGGGATGCGCAGGATTGCCTGGTGCTTCTGGACGGACAGACCATCGAGGCGGGGTCGACCCTGATCCTGGATGCCGGTCCGGATCGGACAGAAACGGCGGGTGCGGTGATCGATCTGAGTGTGGAGGCGACCGCTCAGCTGGCCACCTTGCAGTGGATCGCGCAGGATCCATTGACGTGTCCCACCTGCCAGCAAACGACACTCGGTCCGCTGACCGGTTCACAAACGGTAGTGGTCTCCGGGGTCAGCGTGGATGGCTGTCCGGGACAGGATGAATTGGTGATCATCCTTGATGACCGGTTGACGATCTATATTCCCAACAGCTTCTCTCCCAACGGAGACGGGATCAATGACCTGTTTACGGTGTATGCCAGTGAAGAAGGGGTGATCGTGAGAAATCTGGACATTTTTGATCGCTGGGGCAATGCTTTGTATCATCATCAGGCTCTTCCAGTGAATGATCCCACTCAAGGGTGGGATGGGACATTTCGGGGCAAACTTTTAGACCCTGGCGTGTATGTATATATTATTTCAGCAGAGTTGAAGGATGGCCAGATTCGGTATTACAAAGGGGATGTTTCTATTATTCGGTAGATTGCATGGTTCTTTTAGCAATGCAGACTGACAGATTACTTCAGCCCGCTAACATGAAATTGATTTTAAACCATCCGTAGGCAAGAGAGGATGATTTTTTACAACACTATACAGATGCGTCTGAAATATGTCTTGTTGATCATCTTCTCGATGTCCATATTTATTTGTGGTCAGGCCCAGGAAATATGTGATAATGGTGTCGATGATGACAATAATGGTTTGGTTGATCTGAATGATCCTGCTTGCGAATGTACCGGAATACAAGGCGGACAACAAAATGCCACCAGTAAGATTCCAAATCCTGATTTTGAACTAAAGAGTTGTTGCCCGAATGCATTTACCCAATTTGATTGTGTGGATAATTGGGTGACGGCGAATGAAGCCACGCCAGATTTCTTGCACGAGTGTGATTTTATTTTTCCAGCGGTGAATGAAGCAAATCTGGTTCCGTTCCCATCGGGAGAGGGGGCTGTGGGGGGCATTTTTACAACTTCCCTGAAGGAATATATTGGTGTTTGTCTCAATCAACCGATGTATGCTGGAAAGAGCTATACTTTGACTTTTAATATTGCATTCATTTCCTGGATGTTGCCTTCATATGGACTGTGTAGTACTCCCCAATTTTACCCGCCTTTAGATATTGCAGTATATGGGAATCCTTCCTGTGGTGCGTTTCCTGCAGCTACGTTCGATTGTCTTGAAGATGCGGATCCAACGTGGACTATCCAGGGAGAGACAGGCTATGATCCAATAGCAATGTGGGAACCCATTTCAATTACGTTTACACCAGTGGTGGATATAAATGCGATCGCCATAGGGCCGTCCTGTCAGATTCCTGATGAATATGTAATCAATGCATGCATTCCCTATTTTTTGTTTGATAATTTTACTCTGTTAGAAGAGTCAGAGAATGGTGAGTTGATAGTGGATGTAACCGGAGATTTTTGCCAAGGGGACCTGCAAATTGCAGCGATTGGTTCACCTCTTGGTGGGGTCTATCAATGGTACTACAATGGCGCTGCATTGATTGGCGAAATCAATGAATATCTTGACTTTTCAGGGGGTAATTTTATGCCAGGAGAATATTCAGTCAGTTATACTGTCGGCGGAGATTGCATGTCAGAGACTGTTGACGTTCAATGGACTTTGCCGAATCCATCACAGGAAGAAGTTTTCTTTTGTGCCGGCTCATCCGTTGAGTGTGCAGGGGAGGTGTTCCTGAATCCGGGTATTTATGATGTGACGTTGGAATCCTATTCTGGATGTGATAGTATTGTGACCTGTTTGGTGTCGCAATACCCGGTTACACCGACTACGATTGTGAATATTGACACTTGTGGGCCAGCAATTATTTCATCCTGTGGAGAACAATTTGAACAGAGCGGGTTGTATTATATTTCCTGCCTGAACCAATTTGGGTGTGACAGCATTGTTGAATTGAACTTGATATTGTTAGAACCTGTCGCCATTATCCAACCTCCTGGTCAGTTGAATTGTAAGGATTCTATTTCCTTTGTCACCCTCGACGGTACGTTGTCAACTATAAATCCGGAGGCTGGAGGAACGACTAGTTATCAATGGACGGGGCCTCAGAATGGAATTATCAGCGATGACACAAAACCCTTTGTCGATGTTGAACTTCCAGGCACATATTGCTTGAAGGTTACCCACACAAGCAATGGTGTATCCTGCACAGATAGTGCATGCGTTGTTGTTGAAGGATATTCCGCGCCACCTGTTGCACCCCAATTATTGACAGCTCAGGGGTGTGTTGGGCAGTTGAATGAAATCAGAGCTATTTTGCAATCTATTTCAGATACAGCTTACCTCTATTGGATTATTCCGAGTGGCATCTCTCTGTTGTCAGCATCTGATTCTATCTTGATGGTAACGGCTGATCAACCAGGAGATAATCAGGTGTGTGCTTTCCTCAGTAGTGAATGCGGCATATCGGATACCACGTGTCTTACCGTTTCCTTTCTGATACCGGATACCACTCATTTATTCTCTACGACATGTGATCCTTTTCTGGCTGTTACAGATACTTCGTTCTTCGAAAACCAATATGGCTGCGACAGCCTGGTGATTACTCAAACTGATCTTCTGCCTTCCTCCTTTAAAAATATCCAGCTATACACCTGCGATCCTTCCGCGGCTGGGCTGGATACGTTCAATCTGACCAACCAGTATGGTTGTGATAGTATTGTCTACCTGACCACCACATACGCCGGCATTTATCAGGAAACAAATACCGCCTTGATCTGTGGCAACGGGACGGATTATGCAGATACCCTCATTGTGATCTCGGGACCCTGCGACAGTCTGTTTATCACGGAATATCATTTTGCGCCCCTGGATACCACCTGGCAGACTGGGACGACCTGCCAGGCAGGGCAAGCGGGCATTTTTGTGCAGGTGGTGCCGGCCCAGACCGGATGTGACAGTACCATCATCACGACCATCAGCCTGCTGCCCGGTGATACCACCATGGTCAATGGATTGACCTGCCTTCAGGCAGAAGAGCAGATCGATACACTCGGCCTGATCAATCAATATGGTTGTGACTCTACCGTCATCATTGCCATCACTTATGTCGGTGTCGATACACAGTATGTACAGGCAACGAGCTGTGATCCGGCGCAGGTCGGGGTGATCATCCAGTCCATTCCCGGGACATTCTGTGATACGATCCGGGTAACAGAAACGACCTGGGTGTCATTCACGGAGAGCCTAGATACCATCACCCTTTGTATGGACAGTGGTCCGGCCTCGGATACGCTGGTCCTGATGGGACAGTCGGGTTGCGACAGCCTGGTGATCCACATCTATCGTTATACGGACCTGCAGATAGATCTGGAGGTGACAAAAGAATCCTGTGCTGGAGACGCGGATGGAGCGATCCAGGTCTTGGCCACCGATGGTGGAGATCCGCCTTACAGCTACCGTCTGGATGGTGGTCCCTGGCAGCAAACAGGCACATTTGCCGGCTTACCACCGGGCACATACAACCTGGAAGTCAGAGATCAGAACGACTGTCTGTTGCAGACAGGTGGGCAGCTCATAGAGGCGGGGTCGACCCTGATCCTTGATGCCGGACCTGATCGGACAGAGAAATTGGGAGAGGTGATCAACCTGAGCGTACAGGCGACGGCCCAACTGGCCGACGTCCAGTGGACGGCTACCGATCCCCTGGGTTGTGCATCCTGTCCGCAGTCGGCACTTGGACCGCTTACGGTCTCACAAACGGTAGTGGTCACGGGGATTAGCCTCGAAGGCTGCCTCGAGCAGGATGAATTGACGGTGACGGTGGATGAGCGCCTGACCATCTATATTCCGAACAGCTTCTCTCCGAATGGGGACGGGATCAATGATGTGTTCTCGATTTACACCAATGAAGAAGGTGTGATCGTGAGAAATCTGGACATTTTTGATCGCTGGGGCAACGCTTTGTATCATCATCAGGCTCTTCCAGTGAATGATCCCACTCAAGGGTGGGATGGTCAATGGCGAGGCAAACCGATGGACCCGGGTGTCTATGTGTATGTTGTCGAACTGGAATTGGGAGATGGCTCCAGCCGGATCCTGAAAGGTGATGTGACCATCCTGCGCTAGGAGCAAGGAATCACAAGTTCTTCCTATATTGTTGCAGTTCGCTGACTGTGAAGGGACTAAAGGATCCCATTTTCTTTCCCCATGAGTATGCAAAGATTCCGAGAGCCCGAGTTGGAGAAGTGGAAAGTTCACTTGTCCAGGCATGCAATTGCGGAGTACATTGATAACTGAAACCTATACCCACATTCTGAAGTGGAATGTGCCAATACTGAAGATATGATGCGTGGACTTTTACTAGGCCTGTTTGTTTTGCTCTCTTCGCCGATCCTGGCGCAGGAGATCTGTGACAATGGTTTTGATGACGATGGAGATGGTCTGGTCGATATCTATGATCCGGATTGTATCTGTGAAGGGATCATGTCCACCGGTGACCTGGATGATGTCATGCCCAATCAGGATTTTGAAGAAATGCTCTGCTGTCCGTCTTCCTTTTCACAGATGAACTGTGTGGATGGTTGGGAACAGGGAACCACAGCCACCACAGACTATTTGAATACCTGTGATTTTGTGATGCCGGCAGTCATCGCGGCTGGTCTTGTTCCGTTTCCTTCCGGCGAAGGCTGCGTCGGGGCCATCTTTTCTGATTCCTGGGCAGAGCTTCTTGGCGCTTGCCTCCTGCAGCCACTTGAAACAGGGAATCAATATACCTTATCCTTTCAGATCGCCTCTGTCCCCGTCACCAATTTCGGGGATGTGTGTAATAATGGCATACCCTTTTATGATCCGGTGAATGTGACCCTTTACGGGAATGCATCCTGTAATATTCCAGTCGGCACAACGGGTTGTCCCAGTGGCGTCGACCCGAGCTGGGTGGTCCTGGGCACGGCATTGTATACCCCTACCCCGTCATGGGGGGTTATCTCGATCACGTTTACCCCGCCGACGGATATTAATGCATTCATGATCGGTGGCCCATGTGCCCTTCCTCCCGGTTATAGCGGGTCCCCATGTTATCCCTACTTCCTCTTCGATGATCTGATGCTGGTTGGCGGAGTCAATCTCTTTGAACTGGATCTGTTTGACCTGGGGCTTCCCTGTGATCTTGATTATCTCCTACTGGCCGAAGTGGATCATCAGGGTCCAGGTACGTGGCAGTGGTACTTTAACGGTGCAGCCTTGCCCGGGCAGAATGACCCCGAATTCCAGATCGCCAACAACAACTATCAGTCGGGCATGTATTATGTGACCTATTCCACACCGGATGGTTGTGTCATGGACAGCATTTCGGTGACTGTGCCTCCCAAGGATACGGTGACAGAAGAAGTCTTCTTCTGTCCCGGTGGGGAAGTGGACTGTGCCGGTGAGACCTTTTTCAATCCGGGACTCTACGAGGTCCATCTGACAACGGACATCGGCTGTGACAGTGTGGTGGAATGCCTGGTCACCGAATATGACCTGCCGCCGATCACTTACCTGTCCTATGATACCTGCGGTCCTGTCGAGATCCAGGTTTGTGGTGAGGTCTTCTTTGCCACCGGTGAATACCAGATCAATTGTTTTGACTGGCGAGGCTGTGATAGTATTATCATGCTGGATCTTCGTGTCATGGATCCGGTGGCCGTGATCCAGACCCCGGATTCCCTGGAGTGCGGACCCAATTCAGATGTCGTACTGGACGGCGCGTCCTCATCCTACAATCCCATCCCCGGTGGGAATACCTATTACGAATGGAGTGGACCGGTGAATGGGATCGATGGGGGCAATGATGAACCCTTTGCCTTTGTGACCAAGACGGGCAAATATTGCCTGGTGGTCACCCATGAAAGCAACGGGGTGCTCTGTACAGATACTGCCTGTGTGACGGTCAAAAGTTCAGCAGCAGTGCCATTTGCACCTATCCTGGATGGAGACCCGGACGTATGTCTGGGAGACACAGTTATCATCACCCCTTCATCCGGAGGTGGTGCACCATTGACCGGGTATTCCTGGGACTTCGACCTGTCCCTGAATGCAGTGATCGTCAATGATCAGTATGTACAATATGTGCCGTCAGGTCCGGGTACGGCCTCATTTTGTGCAGTCGCCTACAATGAGTGCGGGGAGTCGGACACGACCTGTTTTTTTGTCAATACCCACCTGGCAGACACTACATGGATAGATGCCTTGACCTGTGATCCAACACAGGAAGGGATCAGCACGCAATTGCTGTCCAATCAATTCGGGTGTGACAGTCTGATCATCACAGACCGGACCCTGGTCCCCGAGATCATCGTCAATCTGAATTCGACCACCTGTGATCCACTGATCGCCGGGGTGGACACCGTTATCTATCAAACCAGTTTCGGGTGCGACAGCCTGGTGATCACTACGGTCAGCCTGCTTCCGTCGAATGTGACCAACCAGATCAATACGACATGTGATCCGGCCCAGGCGGGTGTCGATTCGACCTGGCATCAGAACCAGTATGGTTGCGACAGCCTGTCCATCATTACAACGGATCTGCTGCCATCCAATGTGCTGAATCAGACGTTTTTCACCTGTGACCCACTTCAGGCAGGTCTGGATACCCTGAATTTGATGAACCAGTACGGTTGTGACAGTACGGTGTATATCGAGCGGATCTTCAGTGGCAATTATCAGGAAACCAACCTGGCTACCATCTGTGGGGCCGGCGTCAATTACACTGATACCGTCACAATTACCAGTGGTCCCTGCGACAGCCTGTTCATCACGAATTATCAATATATCCCCCTGGATACCACCTGGTTGAACGCAACTACATGTGATCCCTCCATGGCTGGAGTGGTGGTGACGATACTGCCGTCCTTCACGGGTTGTGACAGTACCATTATTGAACAGACGGCACTCCTCCCTTCCGATGCGACCAACGTAGACGGCTTCACCTGTATATTGTCCGAAGAATTATATGATACCCTGACCCTTCAGAATCAATACGGGTGTGACAGTATTGTCACCATCGCGATCCAGTATGTCGGTATAGATACCCAATTTGTCCAGCGTACAAGTTGCGATGCGACGATGGCAGGTACCGTTGTTGACGTTTTGCCCGGACCATTCTGCGATACAGTCCGCGTGACGACCACAGACTACCTTCCATCCAGCGAAAGCCTGGTCGCCGTCAAGGTCTGCGCTCCGGATGGACCCGACCGGGATACCCTCATCCTGCAGAACAGTGTTGGATGTGACAGTTTGCGCATTCACGAATATGAGTATATCCAGTTGGCCACAGACCTGGAAGTGATCGGCGAACGATGCGCCGGGGATGATGATGGGGAGATTCGCATTCTATCCCTGACCGGTGGTGATACGCCTTATCAATACCGATTGAATGGGGGCTCCTGGCAGACCGGCGATGTCTTTTCAGACCTTGCACCGGGAAATTATACGGTGATGGTTCGCGATTCCAACGGCTGCGAGGAAACCCTCTCTGGCCTGATCGTCGTGGAGGGGATCCAGCTGACCCTGGATGCGGGGTATGACCAGTTTGCCTTCAGAGGAGATACGGTACAACTGGCTGTGCAATCGAACTATGCCCTGACCCTGCTCCAGTGGAGTGCCCCGGATCCATTGGGTTGTGCGACCTGCCTGTCCACCCGATTGGGGCCTCTGACTACTTCGCAATTGGTGACCGTGACCGGTCAGACCGAGGATGGTTGTGCCGCATCGGATGATGTCTATATCGACATGAAGGTGCGGGTGGAAGTCTTTATTCCCAACAGTTTCACACCGAACAATGACGGGATCAACGATGTCTTCTCCGTCTATGGAAATGACCAGGTGATCAACGTGCGGAACCTGGCTATTTTTGATCGCTGGGGCAATGCCCTGTATGCGCGCAGCGACTTGCCGATCAACGATCCGGCAGAAGGCTGGGATGGGCATTTCCGTGACGAGATCATGGATCCAGGCGTCTATGTCTATGTCGTGGAAGTTGAATTGCTGGATGGTTCAATCCGCCTGTTCAAAGGTGATGTGACCCTGGTGAGATAATGGATATTGTAAGAAGGAAAACACAATTATTATCACCACTTCACGAGAAGGTTGATTTTTCCTTTTTCCAGAGATTTTCATCTGGACTTCCCCTTCGCTTGGGGATGGTCGCGTGCCTTCTGTTGATTGGTACTGTTTGTTTCGGTCAGGAGATTTGCGACAACGGAATTGATGATGACGGAGATGGGATGGTGGATATCTATGATCCTGATTGTGAATGCACAGGAGTGGATACGTATCAGGACCTGACCAGCTATATCCCTAATCCGGATTTTGAATTCATGTCCTGTTGTCCTCAGGGCGTCAGCGACATGCCATGTTGTGATGGCTGGGAGCAGGGTACGGCCGCAACAGTAGATTACCTGAATACGTGTGGTTTTGTGATGCCGGCTGTGATCACTGCAGGATTGGTGCCCTTCCCCTCTGGCAATGGAGCGGTCGGGGGGTATATTTATGGTGGATGGCAGGAATATCCGGGTGTGTGCCTCAATGATCCATTGCAGGCAGGAACGGAATACACCATCAGTTTTTACATTGGTGCAACGGACATTGGTGGCAATTGTGATCCGTTCAATATGAATTACCCGCCGATCAATATTACCCTGTTTGGAAATCCCGGGTGTGTTTTTCCGGTAAATACTTCAGATTGTCCCACATTAGGAGATCCGGCATGGGAGGTTCTGGGTGAGGTGGAATATACCCCCGTAGCAGAATGGATGCAGGTCGAGATCACATTTACACCGACTACCACAATGACTGGGATCATGATCGGCGGGCCCTGTGTCCTCCCTAATGGATATGGAGGAGGCAACTGTTTTCCCTATTTTGTATATGACAACTTTTCGCTTTATGGCGGAATAGATCTTGCCGAGATCGAACTGATCGACCTGGGGTTGCCCTGCGAAAGTGGTTATACCCTGTTGGCCGACATCAATCATTCTGGCGGCACCTGGCAATGGTACTTCAATGGAGCTGCTTTACCCGGGCAGAATGATCCGGAATTCCAGATCGTCAACAATAATTTCCAGTCGGGGATGTATGCCGTGACCTATTCCATCCCGGAAGGGTGTGTGGTCGATAGTATTCTGGTCATTGTACCGGCACAGGACACGACTGAGGAGTTTGTTTATTTCTGTCCGGGTGACGAAACGGACTGTGCAGGAGAGACCTTCTATTTTCCGGGTGTCTATGAGGTGACCCTGATCGGTCCGAGTGGATGCGACAGTATTGTCTCCTGCATCGTTGAAGAGTTCGATCTGCCAGATGTGACTAACCTGCTGATCGATACCTGCGGACCTGTAGTCGTTGAGGTATGCAATGAGGTCTTTACGGAAACGGGTATTTATGAGATCATCTGTTCGGATTGGCGCGGATGTGATAGTGTGATCATGCTGGACCTCCGGGTCATGGAACCAGAAGCCATTGTGCAGCCCCCTGGCCTGCTGGATTGTGATCCCTCCGCAGTCGTTGTCCTGGATGGAAATGCCTCTAGTGTGAATCCGATTTTTGGCGGATCCACAACCTATTTTTGGGAGGGGCCCCAGGGTGGATTTGCCGGCCCGATCGACGAACCGTCCACCCTGGCAAATAAACCTGGTAAGTATTGCCTTGTACTGACCCATGAATCCAATGGCGTTTTCTGTACGGATTCAGTATGCGTCACTGTGGTCAGTTCAGTAGAGCTCCCCGGAGAACCTGTGATACAGGGTGGGGCACCCCTTTGCCTGGGCGACACACTTCAACTTCAACCCGCATCCGGAGGAGGTGCACCACCGACGGGATTTGACTGGCATTTTGACCCCTCACTGAATGCTGTCATTCTCACCTCGGATGTGTTACAATTTGTGCCCTCTGCCACTGGTACAGAGGTGTTTTGCCTGACCGCCTATAATGAGTGCGGGACATCCGACACAACCTGTTTAGTGATTTCTATCGGAGTGGGTGATACGACGTTCAGCCAGTTGCAAACCTGCAACCCGATGTTGGCCGGTGTAGATTCTATCTGGTATCAAAATCAGTATGGCTGCGACAGTCTGGCCATTGTGGAGCGGATACTGGTGTCTGCCATCGAAATTCACCTGCAATCCACCACCTGTGACCCGATCCAGGCGGGGACGGATACGGTCGTGTATCAAACCAGCCAGGGTTGTGACAGTCTGGTCATTTCTACCCTGACCCTGCTGCCGTCCAGTCAGTCCAATCTGCAATTGATGAGCTGTGAGCCTTCAGAGGTAGGCATAGATACAGTGTGGCACCAGAATCAATATGGCTGCGACAGTCTGGCGATCACGACTACCGGACTGTGGCCCTCCCACCAGATCAATCAGACCCTCTTTACCTGTGATCCCGCACAAGCAGGATTGGATACCATTATCCTGACCAATCAATTCGACTGTGACAGTACGCTGTACATCGAACGGATCTACTCGGGTAATTACCAAGAGACGAACCAGGCCATCATCTGTGGTTCCGGTGTCAATTATACCGATACCCTGCTGGTGACCAGCGGCCCCTGTGACAGCCTGTTCATTACCAATTATGTGTATGCCCTCCTGGATACCACCTGGATCAATACATCGACCTGCGATCCGGGACAAGCGGGTGTCAGTGAGGTTGTGCTTGTGTCAGTGTCGGGGTGTGACAGCACCATCATCACATCGACAAGTCTCCTGCCTTCCGATTCAACCCTGGTCTCCGGGGTGACCTGTGATTCGGCAGGAGCCATATATTCAGTGTTGACCCTGAGCAATCAATTCGGCTGTGACAGTGTCGTGATCACGGATATCCAATACGTGGGGATCGACACCCTGTTCGTTCAGAAGACCTCTTGTGATCCCACTCAGGCGGGAACTGTCGTAGCTGTCCTTCCGGGTATGGATTGTGACACCATTCAGGTAACGGAAACGACCTGGGTACCCTTTACCAAAAGCGAAGAGACCATCATTCTGTGTGGCCAGGCTGGCGGTTCATCCGATACGACCTATCTGATCAATTCAGCGGGATGTGACAGTCTGGTCATCCGCCATTATGAGTATGCAAGTATGAGTTCCCAGGTCGAGATCCATGGCGAAACCTGTGCAGGCGATCAGGATGGCAGGATTGAGATCACCGGTATCTCCGGAGGAATGGCCCCGTATGAGGTGAGTCTGAACGGGGGAGTCTGGCAGTCTGTGACTCTTTTTGAAGGACTGGTCCCTGGCTCGTATACCGTATATGTGAGAGATCTGAATGGATGTGTGGATACCCTTTCTGGATTGGTGATCACGTTGGGCGCATCCTTGACCATCGATGCCGGTCCGGATCGAATGGCCACCCAGGGAGATCTCATAGATCTTTCACTGCAAACCACGCAGAGCCTGTCCCAGATCCAGTGGACCGCTCAGGATCCACTCTCCTGTCCCACCTGCACCCAGACCACCCTCGGCCCACTGACCATTAATCAGGTTGTGGTCGTGACGGGCTGGACGCTGGAGGGATGTTCAGACTCCGACGCACTGGATGTGATCGTCAAGCCAGGCATAGATCTGTTCATTCCCAACAGTTTCACGCCGAATAATGACGGGATCAATGATGTCTTTTCCATTTATGGGAATGACCAGGTCAGCCGGGTCCGCAACCTGGCCATTTTCGACCGCTGGGGCAATGCCCTGTATGCGCGTTCGGACCTACCCGTAAATGACCCTTCTTCCGGATGGGATGGCACCTTCCGGGACGAGGTCATGGACCCGGGCGTGTATATCTATGTCGTTGAAGTGGAGTTGATCGATGGATCGGTCAGGTTGTACAAGGGAGATGTGACGTTGACCCGGTAGGAGCATTAACAAAATTATTTTTAGACCCGGAGAAATCCGTGGATTGAATTGATTAATTTGTTCCTTGATTTGCCAGTTACCCCAGGGATCAGGCTTGAGGTGGAATTTCAGAACAAATGCAGTTAGAAGGCAACTGGTGACCTCGGCTTTTTCGTCCATATTCTGGTTTTGGAGGATTTGTTTCTGTTCGTTAACCTTGCTGATTATGTGGGTGCGGAAAGAAGTTCTTTTTCTGTGTTTTATAAGTCTGGCAACCCTTGCCGGAGCACAGGAGGATTGTGCCAACGGGATCGACGATGATGGAGACGGGTTGATCGATCTGAATGATCCCGAGTGTATCTGCACAGGTATTCATTATTCGGAACCTGTCTATGATGTCATCAGCAATCCGGATTTTGAATACATGTTATGTTGCCCCTCCATTTATACCCAAATGTTCTGTGTGGCCGACTGGGAGCAAGCTACGTTTGCGACTACAGATTATCTGCATACCTGTAATTATACTGGTCCCATAGGGCTTGCCGGCCTGGTGCCATTTCCTTCCGGGGAGGGTTGTATCGGATCATACATTTATTCAGGGTGGAACGAATTTTTTGGGCAATGCGTATTGAGTCCACTGGACCCATCCAAGAATTATACCCTTTCATTTTATATCGCCGCAGCTTCTGTTGGATTGCCTCCATGTGTGTGCAATGAACCAAATTTTGCTCCACTGAATATTACCCTTTATGGTGGAACGGAATGTGATATTCCACTGTATACTACAGATTGTCCCAATTCATATGATCCGGATTGGGTGGCTCTGGGTTCGGTGAATTATGATCCGGTTTCAGAATGGGCGCAAGTCACCATTGATTTTTCGCCTCCTTCATCGATCGCCGCGATTATGCTGGGTGGTCCGTGTGTATTCCCGTCCGGTTATGGCGGTTATCCGGATTGTACGCCTTATTTCGGGTTTGATGACCTCCAGTTGATCTGGACCTTTGATCTGGATGAGGTTGATGTCGGGGTGGTCGGGAATCCCTGTGATGAAGATTATTCATTAAATGCTGTAGTTGAAGATGAGGGGGGTGTGTGGCAATGGTATTTCAATGGTGTTGCTTTGCCAGGCCAAACGTCAGAATCCTTGTTGCTTTCCGAGAACAATTCCCTGGCAGGGACCTATGCCGTCACCTATTCCAAGTATGGTGGATGTGTTTCAGATACCATTCTGATCGAATTTCCGGAAGTGGGTGATTCGACGTTGTATATCACCACCTGTCCGGGCGCCCAGGCAGACTGTGCGGGAGAGATCTTTGATCAACCCGGCACATATCAGGTCAATGTCCTGACCCCGGCCGGATGCGACAGTCTGGTGACCTGTGTCATTACAGAGTTTCCCTTGCCTCCGGTGACCTACCTCCAGATCGATACCTGTGGTACAGCAGCGATCAATATCTGCAATCAGTTGATCAATTTTTCAGGATCATATGACCTGCACTGCGAAAACTGGCAAGGGTGTGACAGCGTCATCCATCTGGAATTGAACCTGCTGGACCCGGAGGCCATCATCACCCCGCCCGGTGAATTGCTCTGTGACTCCCTGGCCACGCTCTTGTTGGACGGGTCCTATTCATTGTCCAATCCGGAAGGCGAAACCGAATACATCTGGACAGGTCCATTGAAAGGGATTATCAGTCCGGATGATGAGCTGACAGTGACCATCCAGGCGGCGGGAAAATATTGCCTGACCGTCATCTATGAAAACAATGGATTTACCTGTTCGGATTCCATGTGCGTCGTGGTAAAGACCAGTCAGGCCGGCCCGGATATTCCCCAATTCATCGGCCCGAGTTTTGGATGTATCGGTGACACCATCCTTGTGATCCGAAAGCCGGGTGGGATGGTCCCTGCTACCAGTTATGAATGGATCATCGATCCAGCCATTTCATTCACAATCCTGAATGGTGACACGGTGCAGTATGTCGGATTAAATGCGGATACGGTGCAATTCTGTACACGTGCATTGAACGAGTGCGGCGCATCGGATACCGCCTGCTGGAAGGTGATCACGTATGTCACGGATACCACCCATGTCAGCGATTTGACCTGTGATCCATTGGAGGTGGGGACAACTGAATCCTGGTTGGTCAACCGGTACGGTTGTGACAGTCTGGTCCTGGAAGAAAGAATTTTGGCACCTTCCGATTGGAAAGAGTTGATGGCTACGACCTGCAACCCCGCCATGGCCGGGACCGATTCCCTGATGCTGCAAAATCAGTATGGTTGCGATAGCCTGGTCATCACCACAACAAGTCTCCTGCCTTCCCATAATATCAATCAGACGTTTTATACCTGCGATCCCGCCCAGGCAGGACTTGATACCCTGTTCCTGACCAATCAATACGGGTGCGATAGCACCCTGTACATCGATCGGATCTACTCCGGCCATTACCAGGAAACCAACCAGACGTTAATCTGCGGTAGCGGGGTCAATTTTGCCGATACGCTATTGGTCACCAGCGGCCCCTGTGACAGCCTGTTCATCACGAACTATACGTACGCACCCCTGGATACCACCTGGCTCATAGCAGCCACCTGCGATCCGGGACAAGCGGGGGTAAGTGAGATCATACTTGTGTCCGTGTCGGGGTGTGACAGTACCATTATCACATCGACAAGTCTCCTGCCTTCTGATTCCACCCTGGTCTCCGGGGTGACCTGCGATCTGACAGGTGCCATTTATTCAGTCTCTGTTTTGCCGAATCAATACGGCTGTGACAGCGTCGTGACAACAGATATAAAGTACGTCGGAATAGACACGCTGTACGTTGTAAATACGACGTGTGAGCCATCACAGGTCGGGACGAGCGTGAGTATTTTACCCGGTGTGGACTGTGATACGGTACTGGTCACTGAAACCACGTATGTGCCGTTTACCCAAAGCGAGGAGACCATCGTTTTATGCGGGCAATCGGGCATTCTATCGGATACCCTCTACCTGCAGAATTCGGCCGGCTGCGACAGCCTGGTCATCCGGTATTACGAATATGTGAGCCTGGCTTTTCAGGCCAATATCCAGGGCGAGACATGTGCCGGCGACGAGGATGGTTCCATTGAACTGACGGGTGTGACTGGAGGCGTTGCACCCTATGAAGGAAAGTTGAACGGAGGCAACTGGCAGTCAGCCACCGTCTTTTCTGATCTTTCCCCCGGGCAACACACAATTTATATTCGCGATGCCTCCGGTTGTCTGGATACGCTTTCGGGCCTGGTCGTTATGCCCGGAGCCACCATTACCATTGATGCCGGACCGGACCGAATCGCCGCACCGGGTGAGGTCATTGATCTTTCCGTACAAGCCACCCAAAGTCTGTCGCAGGTGCAATGGGCTGCCTCCGATCCACTCTCCTGTTCCGCCTGCCTCCAGACCGCCCTCGGACCTCTGACCATGAATCAGACCGTCGTGGTGACCGGCTGGACAGTGGAGGGTTGCTCCAACTCCGATGCCCTGGAAGTGATCATCAAAACAAGAGGAAACATCTTCATCCCCAACAGCTTCACACCGAATGGCGATGGCATCAATGATGTCTTTTCCATCTATGGAAAAGACCAAATAAATCGAATAAAAAACCTGGCCATTTTCGACCGTTGGGGCAATGCCCTTTACTCCCGTTCAGACCTCCCCATCAACGATCCTTCTGCGGGTTGGGATGGCACGTTCCGGGATGAAGTCATGGACCCAGGGGTGTATATCTATGTGGTGGAAGTGGAGTTGGTGGACGGGTCGGTACAGCTGTTCAAGGGGGATGTGACGGTGGTGAGGTAGGTTAAACGCCAAGATGCGAAGACGCGAAGATTTTTTCGACCATTGATTTTATTATCCTCGCAAATGAGGAACTCTGAAAGCGGGATTCGGGATTCGGCGTTCGGCGTAATGGAGTTATGGAGGGAGCTTTTGGAATTATTTGGATCATCATCAAAGGAGGGCATCAAAAGTTTATGTTGGAAAGCGTAAAGTCGCGAAAATTGATAGCCTGCATTGTTCAGAAGGAAATATAACCTGGGAATGTCACCCTGAACTCAACCCTGGAATCTAGCATGTGCTTTTTTCAATGATGATCGTTTGCCATTTGGAGTCGAGAAATGAAGGTTTCTACTGGCGAGGAGAAAGCCGGAATGAAGAAGTCATCTTCATATTTCAGGGCCGAACACCGAACGCCGAATACCGAACACCGGATCTTCCATCTCATAGCCCGTTTCCTGTTTCTTAGTGGAGCGACCAAGCAATTGATTAACTTAGCTATTTCAATCAGAGGAATCGGAATGCGCCAGCTCTTCATGTGTTTATTCATCTGTTTCAGCGGATTAACAGTCGCTGCACAGGAGATTTGCGACAATGGCATCGACGATGATGGCAATGGACTGATCGACCTCAACGATCCGGGCTGCCCCTGTGATGGCATCCTGATTCCGGCAGATGTCACAGACAAGATCCCCAACCCGTCCTTTGAAAATTTCAATTGCTGCCCCAATGGTCCCTCCCAGATGGATTGCACCAAGGGTTGGATCCAGGCCACATCCGGAACGTCGGATTATTTCCACACATGTGGCTATCTGTTTGTGCCGATGGTAGAGGCCGGACTCGTCCCCTTTCCAGATGGTGATGGCTGTTCAGGGACCATTTACTCCGATTCCTGGAAGGAATATATCGCCGCCTGTCTGACGGCTCCGCTTTTGGCCGGTAAAAAATACGATTTGCGACTGCAGATCGCCTCCACACCGATTGCCGCAGATGGCAGTAGTTGCAATAACGGGGTGATCTATTACCCCCAGGTGGAAGTCACCTTTTTCGGAAGTGCATCCTGTCTGTTCTCTCCACTGGCTACCTATGACTGCCCCAGTGTCGTCGATCCGGGCTGGCAGGTCATTGGCACCGGATACTACGACCCGCAAGCAGCGTGGGGTGAACTGACGCTCAGCCTGGAACCGGCATTTACCGTTAATGCATTGATGATCGGTCCCCCCTGTGTTTTGCCACCCGGATATGGAAGTGGTGCTCCTTGTTATCCTTACTTCTATTATGACAATTTGATCCTTGAAGAACTGCAACCGGTAGAAGGGCTGGAGGTTCTCCAATTGGGCGAGCCCTGCGAAGGCAATCTCTCTCTCATTGCGTGGGTCAATCACAGTGGAGGTACCTGGCAATGGTATCTCGATGGAGTGGCCCTGCCTGGAGAGACATCGGATGCCCTCAGTATCTCTTCACAGAACTACCCTGGAGGGACCTTTACCGTGCGGTATTCCTTCAATGGTGGTTGCATCACCACCAGTATCGATGTGGACGTCATCGAAATCGAACCGACCTTTGTCGACCTGGTTGCCTGCCCCGGGAATGAATCGGTTTGCGCCGGTGAAGTATTTGATGAGGAGGGGATCTATGAGGTCATCCTCCCTTCCTGGCAAGGATGCGACAGCGTGGTGTATTGTACGATCACCCATTATCCGTCTAACGTTCCGGATACCCTTTATTTGGCTACCTGCGGGAGTGATACCATCCAGGTGTGCAGCCAGTTGTACGACAGCTCGGGGGTGTATGTCACTGTCTGCCCGGATGCAAATGGTTGTGACAGTACTGTGATCCTGGACCTTGTGGTCCTGCGCCCCAAAGCGGTGATCAGCCCACCGGATACCCTGGATTGTGAGCTTCATCCAACTGTCATACTGGACGCTTCCGATTCTGCTTCGCTACCTGATACCACTGGCACGACCACATATCATTGGTTCGGCCCGCCAGGTGGGATCCTCAGTAATCCAGATTCCGTCATCGTTTCGGTGGGCTTGCCAGGGCAATACTGCGTGATTCAGACTCATGAAGCCTTTGGCGTATCCTGTTCAGATACGGCCTGTGTATCTGTTCTTCTGGACAGTGAGCCACCGCCACCGCCATCGGTGCAATGGCCGACCGTGATCTGTCTCGGAGATTCCCTGGAGGTGTCCTTTCCATCCCCGGCAAGCGATACGAACGTGATGATCCAGTGGATCCTGGCTCCGGAGCTTCAGTTCCTCCCGGTAACCGATTCAACGGCCCTTCTGACTGGAAACAGTCCGGGAGAATGGAGCGCCTGTACTTTCTTTCAATCCGCTTGCGGAACATCTGATACCCTCTGTGATCTGATCCGGGTGGTTGCTCCGGACACTACCCACGTAACTGCCTGGACCTGCGACAGCTCGGAGGCTGGCGTGACCGTGGAGGTGCTTCAGAATACGCTGGGATGTGACAGCCTCATTCTCCGGAATACTCAGTTGCAACCGTCTTTCCAGACAAATACTGTGGTCCCGACCTGTGATCCGAATCAGATCGGCATGGATACACTGTGGTACACTTCGCAATACGGCTGCGACAGTCTGATTATCGTGGAATACGACCTGACCCAGCAGGTCCAGACAGATATCAACGTACAGATCTGTGGCCCGGGCGTCAATTATAGTGACTCCCTGGTCATCCAGTCGGGGCCATGCGACAGCCTGGTCATTACCCATTATGCCTATGCATTGCCGGATACGGTCAGGCTCTCTGATTTTAC
The DNA here is from genome assembly GCA_030429045.1 of Bacteroidia bacterium. Classification (GTDB taxonomy): domain Bacteria; phylum Bacteroidota; class Bacteroidia; order Chitinophagales; family Saprospiraceae; genus JAGNXB01. Next base: position 27,161 of record JAUIEA010000043.1, read on the forward strand.
CTGTCAGCCGTCAGAAGCCTTCCTGGATACCCTGGTGTTGAGCAATCAGGCCGGTTGCGATAGCATCGTGATTCAAGAGGTGTGGTACGCCGGCCTGGATACGGTCTTTGTATCTGTGCAAACCTGCGATTCGACCCAGGCCGGAACGAATATCGATGTGCATGCCGGACAATATTGTGATTCTGTGGTGGTGACCCAGACGGTTTGGGCGGCCACCCTGGTCACCCGGGATACGCTGGCCGACTGTGTGGGGACGGGTGTGACGATCGACTCGGTCTGGCATATCTCAGCCTTGGGATGCGACAGTCTGCATGTCCTGACAACCCTCCATTCGACCCTGGATGCGGCGATTGATGTCATTGATGAAACCTGCTTCCAAGATGGGGATGGCATTATCCAGGTCGACCAGCCTGAGGGTGGTACGCCCCCGTATCAGTACCGCATTGCGGGCGGAGCCTGGCAATCGGATGCGGTGTTTGCAAACCTGGCCCCGGGTCAGTATACCGTGGAGATCCGGGATGCGGTGGGTTGTATGCAGACCTATTCCGGACTGGTAGTCGATGTTGGCCAGATGGTCACGGTGGAGATCGGACCGGACAAGGTCGTGCCTCCGGGCGGATCGGTCGATCTGTCAGCACAGGCCAGTCAGGCGTTGTTGCTGGTCCAATGGGGAGCGCTTGCTCCGTTGGCATGTGACACCTGTCTGCAAACTTTACTCGGGCCTGTGTTTGTCTC
>JAUIEA010000204.1 GCA_030429045.1 Bacteroidia bacterium
TATCCAGCGGCATGTCACCGATCTCATCCAGAAAGATCGTTCCCCCGTTCACCGTTTCAAAGTACCCTTTTCGATCTCCGGTTGCGCCGGTAAAAGCGCCCTTGTCGTGACCGAAAAGTTCCGAATTGATAGTTCCTTCCGGGATCGCTCCGCAGTTGATGGCAATGAACGGATTGTGTTTGCGAGGGCTCAGGCTGTGGATCACTTTTGAAAAGATCTCCTTTCCCACACCTGATTCGCCGGTGATCAGCACGGTCAGGTCAGTCGGTGCTACCCGTATGGCGGTATCCAGGGATTGCTCCAGGAGATGGGATTGGGTGATGATCCCGAATCGTTGTTTGATGGATTGAACTTCTGCCATGATTCGTATTAATCCGGGCGGACAATTTGTCCGCGCAACGTGGCGCTGGTGGCGGATGTAATGTGAACAAAAACATAATCTCCGGCCTTTAGTCCATCTGCCTTTGGAAAGATCACCATCTTATTATGCGTATTGCGCCCCTTGAACTCCTGATCATCCCGCTTGGAATCACCTTCGATCAGGACTTCATACGTTTTTCCGATATCGGCCTCATTGTGGGAGGCAGACAGTTCGTGCTGGAGTTCGATAATTTCACTCAGGCGCCTTTTTTTGACGGATTCAGGAACGTCATCCGGATATTTGCGGGCAGCCAGGGTACCCGGACGTTCGGAATAGATGAACATATAACTCATGCAATAATGCGTATAGCGCATCATGTCCAGGGTTTCCTGGTGATCCGCCTCCGTTTCAGAACAGAACCCGGCAATGATATCTGAAGAAATGGAACAATCGGGTATGATCCTGCGGATCGCTTCGATCCGTCCCTTATACCAGTCCGCATCGTAGGTGCGGTTCATCATCTCGAGGATCCGGCTACTACCGGACTGGACCGGCAGATGGATGTACTTGCAGATATTATGATGGCGGGCGATCGTCTCCAGTACCTCATCCGTGATATCCTTTGGATGAGAAGTTGAGAAACGGATCCGCAGTGCGGGATGAACGCCCGCTACCATCTCCAGCAACTGAGCAAAATGGACCACCTCGCCTGTTTCCGGGTTTTCCCACTTGTAGGAATCCACATTCTGGCCCAACAGGGTCGCCTCCCGATACCCGTTCTCAAACAGATCACGGGCTTCTGCCAGGATGGTGAACGGATCACGACTTCGTTCCCGTCCTCTGGTAAAGGGAACCACGCAAAAGGAACACATATTATCACAGCCCCGCATGATGGAAATAAAGGAGGTCACTCCATTCTGATCCAGTCGCAGCGGATTGATATCGGCATAGGTCTCCTCCCGGGACAAAAAGACATTCAGTCCCTTTTCTCCGTCATCTGCCTTCTCGATCAATCGGGGAAGATCCCTGTAGGCATCCGGCCCGACGACCAGGTCTACCAACTTTTCTTCTTCCAGGAATTTTGACTTCAGTCGCTCCGCCATACAACCGAGCACACCCACCAGCAGGCCGCGATTCTTCCGTTTCAGCTTCTTAAAGCCCTGCAACCGTTTCCGCACAGTTTCTTCTGCTCTCTCCCGGATAGAGCAGGTGTTGATGAGGATCAGATCTGCCTGATCGATATCTGACGTGGGTTGATATCCCGTTTCTGCCAGAACAGACGCCACAATCTCACTATCATTGAAATTCATCTGGCATCCGTAGCTCTCAATATAGAACTGACCCTTGGCCGGACCGGCTACGGCGACCTCCTGCGTAAAGACACTTCCCTGGCGCTCCTCAGCTAGCGGGGTACGATCATGTGGGGAATTGGGTTCAAACATAGTGGACGAGACCTGGATGGTTTGGAGGGCCAAAGATAAGGGCTTTTCACAGGATTATGCCATTTTGACAGTCCGGATGAAGCAAACCGTTGACAAAACTGAGATCCTCGGGGATGAATCCCGGTTCCGTGTGCCATTCCTGCCGGCGACAACGTACTTTTGATCATCTGTATGCGCACGCCTGAGGACATCCTTAAAACACATTGGGGTTATTCTGCTTTCCGTCCGGGACAGAAGGAATCCATCATATCCATCCTGGATGGAAAGGACACCTTGACCCTGCTTCCGACCGGAGGCGGAAAATCCATCTGTTACCAGATCCCGGCCCTTATGGGTGACGGTATGACCCTTGTCATTTCACCGCTGATCGCCTTGATGAAGGATCAGGTGGATCAATTGAGAAAACGGAATATCCGGGCAGAGGCGATCCATGCAGGCATGTCCTATACCCAGATCGACCGCATCCTCGACAATGCTGTTTATGGTGGCCTCAAGGTGCTCTTTGTCTCCCCTGAACGGTTGAAGTCCGACCTGGCAGAGGCACGCATCAAACAGATGCCCATAGACCTGATTGCCGTTGATGAAGCCCATTGCATTTCCCAATGGGGCTATGACTTTCGGCCGGCCTATCTTGAGATCGCCCAGATCAGGGAGTGGGTTCCCGACCCACCTGTACTGGCCCTGACAGCGACGGCTATTCCGGAAGTTGTACGGGATATCCAGGAAAAGCTGTTGTTCCCCCGACCCAATGTGATCCAGACGTCATTCCGAAGAGAAAACCTGTCCTTTTTCGTAGAGGACCGACCGGATAAGGAACAAGCCATGTGCAATTGGTTGAGTGGGCTGGAAGGGTCGGCCATTGTCTATGTGCGAAGCCGCAAACGGACCCAGGATTATGCTGTTTTCCTGGAAGAACGCGGCATCTCGGCCGCCGCCTTTCATGCGGGCATGGATGCGCCTGTTCGCTTCTCCCTGCAGGAGGCCTGGCAACAGGGCAAATTCAGGGTCATGGTGGCGACCAATGCGTTCGGGATGGGCATAGACAAGGCCGATGTGCGAATGGTGCTCCATATGGACCTGCCGGACTCATTGGAAGCCTACTACCAGGAAGCCGGTCGGGCAGGACGGGACGGCCTGCCGGCCAAGGCGGTCCTGCTGGCAGGGCCACGAGACCTGGAAAAACTCAATCGCCAGTTCCAGGACAGGTTCCCGCCCTTGCAGGAGATCAGGCAGGTCTATCGGGCACTGGGTAGTTACTATCAGCTGGCCTATGGCAGTGGTGAACTGGCTTCCTTTGATTTTGACCTGCTGGACTTTTCGTCACGCTACCAGCTGGTACCAGTACGCACCCTGTCCGCTTTGCGGATCCTCGAGGAATCAGGCTGGCTGAGCCTCACCGAAAGTGTCTTCAGTCCGGCAACGCTCTGGTTGAAATCCTCCCCGCAGGACCTTTACCAATACCAACTGAAAAACAAAAAGATCGACCTGTTGATCAAATCTGTCCAGCGATTATATCAGGGACTCTATCAATATCCGGTGGCGATCCAGATCTCTCAGATCATGGTCGCTACAGGCATGTCTGAAAAGACCATTCTGCAATTGATCACCTTCCTGAGCCAATCCGGCATCGTAGATTTTCGGCCACTAAAAGACAAACCGCAACTGACCTTTATCCTGGCCCGGCAGGATCCCGATCATCTGATCTTTGACCACGCATTACTGGATTTCCGGAAGGAACGACAATCCGACCGGATCGAGGCCATGACCACTTATTTGGAAGGTGGTCAGTGTCGCCAGGCGGAGATCCTGCATTACTTTGGCGAAAAGGATGAGGCCACCTGCGGGCAATGTGACCTGTGCCTGGCCCGTCAGGGTGCCGAGATCCAAAGGCCCGCAGATGAACAGGTCAGGCGCAAACTGGAACAACTCTTTCACCAGCAGGAGGAGTGGCCCCCGGCGGATATTCTGCGATCCTTCCAGCCAGAACAACACCAGCAGGTCAAACGGTTGCTCCAGCACTGGTGTGATGAAGGAATGATCCGGGAAAACTATGGTAAACTGATCAAAGACCGATGAAGAAAATCATACTGACCGTCACCAATGATCTCGTCCATGATCGTCGGATGCATCGGATCTGCCATTCCCTGGTTCAGGCAGGCTTCGAGGTCACCCTCATTGGCCGGCGGTATGCGGACAGTCCCGAAGTACCCTCGTTTTCGTTTCAGACAGAACGGATGTCACTCTGGTGGCGCAGTGGCAAATTGTTCTATCTGGAATACCAGATCAGGCTCTTTTTCAAACTCCTGAGCAAACCCTGTGATGTGTTGTGCGCTATTGATCTGGATTCCATTCTTCCCGTGACCCTGGTTGGCAGATGGCGCGGGGCGATCAGGGTCTACGATGCGCATGAATACTATACGCAGGTACCTGAACTGATCGGCCGTCCTGTTGC
>JAUIEA010000205.1 GCA_030429045.1 Bacteroidia bacterium
ACGGTCACCGATGAGTGTGGCAATTCGGCCCAGGCCGTTCAGAATATCCACCTGATCGACACAGTACCACCATGGTTCAAGCCATATGAGCAGAAGATCGAAGTTCCCTGCGACGAGATCGTAGACTTCGAGAAGCCAGAGGCCATGGACAACTGCGATGACGATGTCGAAGTCAGTCTGATCGAACAGAAGTTACCCGGTGCCTGCCCACAGGAATATACTCTGTTGCGGACCTGGACTGCTGAAGATGATTGTGGTAACACAGCAACTGCATTCCAACTGATCGTTGTTGTGGATGAAGAAGGACCCGCTCTCATCCCCAACCACCCAGTCCTGGTCGGATTGCCAAACGGCTCGACCCTGACCTTCGATTGTGAATCAGCCCCGGCCCTGGATGAAGGTTCCTTCATTCCTCAGGACAACTGTGATCCCAACCCGTCCATCACCTTTGCTGAAGTGATCACCCAGGGTGATTGTGCCACGGATGGTTACTTCCTGAAGCTTGTTTGTACCTGGACCGCATCCGATGCATGTGGCAACACAACGACCTTCACCGTGACCATCGTGATCACAGATACCACAGATCCGGCCTTCACCTTTGTTCCTGCGGATGTGACGATCGGTTGTGACGAGGATCTACCGAATGATCAGGCAACAGCCGAGGACAATTGTGATACGGACGTTTCCATTTCTGTGAAAGATGTGGAAACCGACCTGGATTGTGGATACCGCGTCACGCGGACCTGGACAGCAACAGATGATTGTGGCAATAGCGCTACGGCCAGTCAGGTCATCCGGATCCTGGATACGGAGGCTCCATTCTTCCTGACCGTCCTGAACGACATCACAGTCGACCTGGACAATGGCGGCGTCATTCCCGCACCTGCCAATGTAGAAGCGGATGATGCATGTGGAGATGTCCTCATTTCCTATGACCAATCAGAAGCTCCCGGACAAAATTGCGGTCAGATCCTCACCCGGACCTGGACGGCAACGGACGATTGTGGCAACACGGCTCAACTGGTACAGGTGATCACCGTCCTCCAATTGTGTCCTTGTGTGCTTCCGGAAATTGACGATGTGGTGCTTGAGCACCCCGATTGCGGCGAAAAGAATGGCGTCATCACGGTGATCCCGGTTGGTAACGCAGATCAGTTTGATTACACCTGGTTGCCTAACAAGGGTGTCTCCAATGGTGCCGGCAACAGTCGGTCAGGCTTGGCAAAAGGCAGCTACACCATCCTGGTGAGCGATCCGACTGCCCTGAACTGCTTCACCAAGGTCAGTGTCGAACTGTTGCCAGTGGGTACCTGTATCGATACGGTTTATGTAAGCATCCCCATGGATGATCCGTATACGATCTGTATTGAGGATGTCCTGGATTTTGAAGGCGACATCGTCGACGCCTCTGTATGCGGTGAAGACCTCGACGAGGTGGATGCCACCACGACAGATGGCTCACCTTGTGTGATCCTTGATCCGGCAGACGGCTTTACAGGTACGTCAACTATCTGTGTCATCCACTGCAATGATGAGGTCCCTGCGGTTTGCGATACGACCTATATCATCGTGACGATCACCTCTCTGGTGCCATGTGACACCATCTTCCAAAACAGCCTGTACGGTTATGAGGTGGAAGAATGTAGTGGCCTTGCTGAGGTCTGTATCAATATAGACCCACTGCAATCCGGCGACTATGAGATCCTGGTTGATGGCCAGCCCTATTCCGGGCAACTGCTGCCTTGTGGGGCCAATGCAGTGACCATCCTGTTACCGGTTGGCACTTATGACCTGCAGGTCATCCATACCGCGACTCAATGTGCAGATGGTACGTCCATCCAGATCGACTGTCCGGATGAGGATCAGTTCCTCGCGGTCGATGATCTGGCTAAAACCCGGAAAAACCAGTCCAAGGAACTCGCAGTTCTGAACAATGATATCATTCCTGCCGGTTCCAGCATCGAGTTATTCGTGATCATCAGCGGTCCAACTCATGGTACTGCCCAGATCAAGAACAACAAGACCATCCTCTATACACCTCAGAAGGATTATTGCGGGCCAGACCAACTGACCTATGAGATCTGTATCAATGAGGAGACGTGTGATGATGCTGTTGTCGACATCGATGTCACCTGTTCCGGCCTGGTGATCCATACAGGGTTCTCACCCAACGGGGACAACTTCAATGACAACTTCACTATTGAAGGGATCGAAGATTTCCCACAAAATGAACTGACTGTGTTCAATCGTTGGGGATTGAAGATCTATCATCAGAAGGGATACAAGAACAATTGGAATGGCAACTGGGAAGATCAGATCTTACCTGATGGTACATACTTCTACGTCCTCAAGGACGGCGAAGGAGAAACCTATTCCGGTTATGTCCAGATCCATCGATAGGCGAATGTAGTTGTGAAATAAAAAAAGCGGCGTCCAGTGGACGCCGCTTTTTTGTTTACATTCTGACGATCTTGAATTCGGTTCGGCGGTTCAACTGGTGTTCTTCTTCGGAACATCGAACCCCGTCTTCACATCTGTTGACGAGTTGGCGTTCTCCGTATCCTTTGGCAATGAGTCGTTTGATATCGATGCCCTTGCTCTTCAGGTAGTCGATCGCAGATTGTGCCCTGCGCTGGGAGAGTTCCTCGTTGTATTCATCGCGGCCACGGGAATCCGTATGTGAGCTGAGTTCAATTTCCATATTGGGAAATTTGTTCATCAGGCGAACCAGTTCATCCAGGTTGTCAAATGCATCCGAACGAATGGTGGCTTTATTATAATCATAGTAGATGCCCTCCAGTTTGAATTTGGCCCCTTCGGTAAGGTCCTCTTCCTCGATCCCCAGGATAATGGGTTCTATCTCGATGGCACGCTTGACCATCGGGCCCATGCCCTTGATCTCCGGAGCGCTCAACGCGATCACGGAACTGAGGTATCCCTCCGCCTTTGCACGGATCTGGTAACGCTTTCGCTCATCCATCATCCAGGGCAATTGGGGATCAGGCGCATCTCCCACAGTCGCCGTTTCTGCGAACCCCTGATCGGTCAGGAATTGTGCTGTGATCAGGTCCACCTGCACATCATTCCAATCCATGATGCCTTTTTCGGTTGTGGAGCGCAATTGATAGCGACCCATGAACCAGGCGCGCAGTTCATCCGGATCCGCCGGTTTCTTCTCTTTCAATGATCCCAATGGCTTGGCTTTGGGAATGGCTTCCAGGCCGAGAATAGGCCTTTTGGCTTTCCGGTCACGCAGCTGGACCAGATCTCCTTCTACGAATATAGACCCCGGCGGGAACAGGGACGGATCAAACAGGTTCAGTGCCGTATTGGCCTTCTCTTCCTCCTCTGCCGATTGAGACACGGGGATCAGACGGCCTCCCGGAGTCATTTCAAAGACCTCGATAAACGGGTTCTGTACAGGCAGCCCACTGTCCTTATCCACTACATTGAAGACAAAGGGCTGATAAACACCGCGCTCCAATTTAATGACTTGCGAATCATCGCTCGGAAGTGATACGGCATAATTCCCCGTGATGAATCCCGGAGCAGAGACTTCGATCGTATGCGAGCCCGGTGTCAACGACTGGATTTTCAGTTTACCGTCATCATTCGACTCCAGCAATCGCTTGCCAAATTTCACTTTGGCGCCGGGAATGGTCAGCCCCGTTTCTGCATCGACGATCATCAATTCCGCACTGGCATAGGGCAGTTCACCCAGGGGCTTGTTCGACACCCATTCATAGATATCATCCTGTCCCCTGCCGCCGGGTCGGTTCGAACTGACATAGCCCGTTCTCCGACCGGTGGTGGTCGTCAGTGCAAATTCGTCATAACCGGTATTGATCGCTTCCCCCAGATTCCGGCCTGTGGTCAGTTTCTTGTCTTCTCCAGGAGCTGCAACAAACAGATCCAGCCCTCCAAAACCGGGTAGTCCATCCGAGGCATAGAACAGGAATCCGTCATCGCTCATATGAGGAAAAGCTTCGTTTCCGGGACTGTTGATCCCGGGGCCCATATTCTGCGGTACACCCCATGTAGTGCCCAGCCTTTCGACCTTATAAAGATCCAATCCACCCAGGCCACCGGGCATATCCGAGGCGAAATAGAGGGTCTTGCCCGTAATATCCATGGTGGGATGACACGTTGCATATGCCGGAGAGGAGAACGGCACCCGAGACATGGTCTTCCAGCGACTTCCCTTGCGTCTGGCCTCCCAGATGGTGAGATCACGCATTCCTTTTTCATTGAGG
>JAUIEA010000206.1 GCA_030429045.1 Bacteroidia bacterium
ATTCACCTGATGGCCGAGGGACGCAGTGAAGACTTCAAACGTCATTTTTGCGGCACCCACTTTTTCAACCCCCCACGTTACCTGCGCCTCCTGGAGATCATTCCAACGGCGGACACGGATCCCGATGTCGTAGATTTCCTGCTGGAATTCGGTGCCGACTTCCTCGGGAAGAAGACCGTTTTGGCAAAGGACACCCCGGCTTTCATCGCCAACCGGATCGGCGTTTACGCCATGGCACGTATCTACCAGCTCACAGCGGAATTGGACCTGCCGATCGATGTGGCCGACAAGCTGACCGGCCCTGCCCTGGGCCGGCCGAAAACGGGAACATTTCGCCTGGGCGATCTCGTCGGTCATGACACTGCTGCACATGTGATCGAAGGGATACGACAGAATTGTCCCAACGACGAACAAGCCTCCGCATTTGAGATTCCCGCCTACCTGAAATTCCTCCTGGACAACAAGTTCCTGGGAAACAAAACCGGACAGGGATTCTACAAAAAACTGCCGGAAAAGGATGAGAAGGGACGATCCATCTTCCACACCCTCAATCTGAAAACCCTCGACTATGCACTGCCTGAAAAGGTCACACTGCCCAGCCTGGAGGCGGGCAAGCAGATCGAGGATCTCGGCAAGCGGATCCACATGTTCTTCGAGCATGAGGATGCCGGAGCAAAATTGATCCAGAAGTCCCTGTTGGGCCTCTTTTCCTATGCCGCGAACAGGATCCCCGAGATCGCGGACGAGCCATATCGCATCGATGATGCCCTGAAAGCCGGATTTGCATGGGAGGCCGGTCCCTTCGAGCTGTGGGACCTGATCGGTCTTGAGAAAGGACTGAAACTGGTGGAAGCGTCCGGTGATCCCATACCCGCCTGGGTCACAGCCATGGCCGACGCCGGACACCAGGCCTTCTATACCATTCGGGATGGCCGGCGCTTTGGCTATCAACCTTCTTCAGGCACCTACATCGAAATTCCAGGCCAGTCCAGTCATATCAACCTGGATTACCTGCGTCATCAGGCGCCGGTCTATCAAAATGACGAAGTGGTTCTGCATGATATTGGTGAGGGTGTTCTGTGCCTGGAATTCAGGAGCAAGATGAATGCCATTGGCGAGGGCATCCTTCGGGGCATACAGGAATCCGTTCGGATCGCCGAAGAGGGCGAATGGAAGGGATTGGTCATCGGCAATCAGGCCCAGAACTTTACCGTCGGTGCCAACCTGATGATGATCGCCATGATGGCCTATCAGCAGGAATGGGATGAACTGAACATGGCGATCAACCTGTTCCAGCAGACCACCATGCGTTGTCGCTATTCCGCCATTCCGGTCGTGGCCGCCACGCAGGGGTATGTCTTTGGTGGGGGTTGTGAAACCATCATGCACTGCGATGGCGTCGTCGCTGCAGCGGAGAGTTATATCGGACTGGTCGAAGTGGGTGTAGGGCTGATCCCGGGAGGTGGCGGTACAAAAGAATTTGCCCTGCGTATCTCTGACTCCTTCCGAGAAGGTGATGTCCAGGTCAATACCCTGATCGACCATTTCAAGACCATCGCTACCGCGGGTGTTTCGACCTCGGCATATGAGGCTTACGGCCTCGGTTACCTGCTCCCCCAAAAAGACCAGGTCACGCTCAACCTGGAGCAACATATCTATGAGGCGCGAGCCCGGGTACTGGCGTTGGCTGAACACTATGTCCAACCCATCCAGCGTGACGATATCACCGTCCTTGGTCGCGGGGGCCTGGCGACCCTGTATGCGGCAGCCAATGAACTGAAACTGGGACGCTGGGCATCCGAACATGACATCAAGATCGCCAGGAAAGTGGCCTGGGTGCTTTGTGGAGGGGATCTGACCGGAGCCCAGAACGTCTCCGAGCAATACCTGCTGGATGTCGAACGCGAAGCCTTTATGAGTTTGTGTGGAGAACAAAAGACCCTGGAACGCATCCAGAACATGTTACAGACCGGAAAGCCGTTACGGAACTGATGGTGGTTCACTCAGCCAAAATGAAATCAATTATGGAAGCCTATATCGTCAAAGCATTTCGTTCCCCTGTCGGCAAAGCCAAGAAGGGATCATTCCGGAATTTTCGTTCAGATGACCTGGCAGCAGCCGTCATCCGCCAGATCATGGCCGACACGCCGGGTTTGGAACCTGCACATATTGATGATGTGCTGGTCGGCTGCGCCAATCCGGAGGGAGAACAGGGATTACAGATCGGGCGGCAGATCGCCCTGCTCGCACTGAACAAGGACGTTCCCGGCATGACCATCAACCGGTACTGTGCATCCGGACTGGAGACGATCTCCATCGCTGTTGCCAAGATCCGTGCGGGGCTGGGGTCCTGTTATATCGCCGGCGGCACAGAAAGTATGAGCATGATCCCGATGACCGGATACAAGCTGGCACCCAACTATGCGTTTGCCAAGTCTACTCCGGATTATCTGGCCAGCATGGGGATGACGGCCGAAGCGGTGGCCGGGAAGTACCATATCAATCGGGAGGATGCGGATGCCTTTGCCCTTCGATCCCATACCCTGGCAGCCGCCGCCCAGGACAGTGGCGCATTTGATTCGGAGATCGTACCCATTGAGGTGCCGGAGGTCTGGGTGGAAGACGGCAAACGCAAGGAGAAAATTGTCACGGTCAAAGCGGACGAAGGTGTGCGGCGAGAGACCACCAGGGAAGCCCTGGCGAAGTTGCGACCAGCATTTGCACAGGGCGGGATCGTCACGGCGGGCAACTCCAGTCAGACCTCTGACGGTGCGAGTTTTGTCCTGGTCATGAGTGAAGAGCTGATCAAGCAACTGAATTTGACCCCAATTGCCCGTCTGGCGGCCTGCGCCGTTGCCGGGGTGGACCCTCTCTACATGGGGATCGGCCCCTGTGCAGCCATTCCAAAGGCCCTGAAACAGGCAGGACTGAACCTGCAGGACATCCACCTGACGGAATTAAATGAAGCGTTTGCCACCCAGGCGCTTGCGGTCATTCGCGAAACCGGACTGGATCCGGATACGGTCAATGTCAATGGAGGGGCCATCGCACTGGGTCACCCGCTGGGATGTACCGGTGCCAAATTATCAACCCAGCTCTTCAATGAGCTTCGACGACGAGACAAGAAGTACGGCATGGTCACCGCTTGCGTTGGCGGGGGACAGGGGATTGCCGGGATCTATGAGTTGATCTCCTAGTACCTCCACCCCATCCGGTCGGGATTCAGACCAGGCTTCTTCGTTTCATCTCCTTGTGGATGAGTTCCAATTCGCGGGACATCTCTCCTGTGACAGACGCATTTTCCTGGGCCCGGCGAAGCAGATAGGGAATGACCTCCTCTACCCTGCCGTAAGGCACATATTTCGCCACATTGTATCCACTTTCTGCCAGATTAAAGGTCAGATAGTCGCTCATCCCATACAATTGAGAAAAATTGAGATGCGGATGGTTGCGGTCGATCTTCAATTCATCGATCCAGCGGGCCATCAACCGGCAGCTTTCAGCATTATGCGTGGCATTGCAGGAAGCGATGGTATCATGATGCTCCACGAGATAGCGCAGGGCATCGTTATAGCCTTTGTCCGTCGCCGCCTTGTCGGGATATATGGGAGATGGATATCCCATCTCCCTGGCGCGCAGGCGTTCCTTCTCCATATAGGCACCCCGCACGATCTTGGAGCCGAATATCCAACCTTCTGCCCGGGCGGCTTCTGCTGTCTCGATCATGTACGCCAACCGGTCATGTCGATATAGCTGATAGGTGTTGTAGACAACTGCACGTTCCTTGTTGAACCGCCGCATCATGGCATTGACCATCTCATCGATGGGCTTTTGTACCCAACTCTCCTCCGCATCGAAAAAGATAGAAACTCCCTTTTCATAGGCGCTGAGCGAAAGGGATTCCACCCGCTTGACCACCGCTTTGTAAGCTTCTTCTTCAGATCGGGTCAACTCATCACCCCGGGCTACTTTTTCCAGCAAGGGGTTGCTGGCCAACCCCGAGATCTTGGTACTGACGACCGGAACAGAATCGTTGCCGGAGGCAAACTCGATGGCGCGCAGATTTTCCCGTAAGGTGCTGTTGAAGTCTTCTTCCGACTCCTTGGCTTCCACTCCGTAGTCCAGGATGGTCTGGGTTTTGTACCGAGCCAGTTTCTCGATCGTCGGAAGGCTTTTCAGCAGGCTTTCGCCGCCGACAAACTGCTTGAAAATGGTGGCTTTGACCAACTTCCGT
>JAUIEA010000044.1 GCA_030429045.1 Bacteroidia bacterium
CAAAATGCTCTACGCGGGTCACTTTTTCAAGGAACACCAGGAAGTGGGTGAACTGGTCATGGACAACAACGACCTCGAGCGTGAGCGCGGGATTACCATCCTGGCCAAGAATGTGGCCATGATGTACAAGGACACCAAGATCAATATCATCGACACACCGGGTCACTCCGATTTCGGTGGTGAGGTTGAACGCGTCCTCAATATGGCAGACGGTGTCCTCCTTCTGGTGGATGCGTTTGAAGGACCCATGCCACAAACCCGTTTCGTGTTGGAAAAGGCTCTCGAACTGGGCCTCAAGCCCATTGTGGTCATCAACAAGGTGGATAAGGAGAACTGTACTCCCGATGAGGTGAACGACGAGGTATTTGAACTGATGTTCAACCTGGAAGCCACCGAAGAGCAGCTGGATTATCCGACCATCTTCGGATCAGCCAAGCAGGGCTGGATGAGCACAGACTGGAGAAACCCGACGGATAATGTCACCGCTCTTCTGGATGCCATTGTCGAGCATGTTCCTCCTCCGGTCGCTGAAGAGGGAACGACACAGATGCTGGTGACATCCCTGGATTTCTCCTCTTATGTGGGCCGGATCGCCATCGGTCGTCTGCACCGGGGAGAGCTGAAGGACGGGCAGCAGATCTCACTCATCAAGAAGGATGGTACGATCCAGAAACAGAAGATGCGCGGCCTCTTTGTCTTCTCTGGCCTGGAAAAGGTGAAAGCGGAAGTGGTAAGAGCCGGAGACATCTGTGCGATCGTCGGGATCGAAGGTTTTGAGATCGGTGATACGATCGCTGATCCGGAAACGCCGGAGGCATTGCCGACCATCGCGATCGATGAGCCGACGATCAGCATGACCTTTACCATTAATGACAGTCCGTTTTTTGGTCAGGATGGCAAGTTTGTCACCTCCCGGCATGTCAAGGATCGCCTGTTCAAGGAGTTGGAAAAGAATTTGGCCCTGCGGGTCGAGGAAACGGCAACGGCAGACTCCTTTATTGTCTTTGGACGAGGAGTCCTCCACCTCTCGGTCCTGATCGAGACCATGCGCCGGGAAGGATACGAACTGCAGATCGGTCAACCTCAGGTGATCTATAAAACGATAGATGGTGTCAAGTGCGAGCCGATCGAGGATCTGCGCATCGACCTGCCCGAAAATGTATCCGGGAAAGCCATAGAGATGGTGACCAAGCGGAAGGGCCTGATGCTGGAAATGATCCCTAAAGGAGATCGGATGTTGCTGAAATTCGAGATCCCATCCCGGGGTATCATGGGTTTGCGTTCCGGGCTGCTCACCGCTACAGCAGGTGAAGCGATCATGAACCACAGGTTTAAGGAGTATCAGCCACACAAGGGAGATATTCCGGGTCGTCAAAACGGATCACTCATTGTGATGGAGACAGGTACCGCCATACCTTTTTCACTGAACAACCTGCAGGATCGTGGCTTTTTCTTTATCGGCCCGGGCGAGGAGATCTATGAAGGGCAGGTTATCGGTGAGAATTCACGGATCGGCGACCTGGTGGTGAATGTCACCAAGACGAAAAAGCTCAGCAATATGCGTTCCTCGGGGAATGACGACAAGGTCAAGCTGGCGCCACCCCTGAAGATGACCCTGGAGGAGGCACTGGAGTATATCCAGGCAGATGAATACGTCGAGGTGACACCGAAATCCATTCGTTTGCGCAAGATCTTTCTGAAAGAACACGATCGGAAGCGGGCGAAAAACGCCGCTGTCGTCACGGCATAGTGGCACGTCGTTTGGAAGTGCTTATATTGGCCTAGAAATCTTCAGATCCTACTGAAGGTGGCAGGATAGAGGCCAAGAGCATGGCGCGGATTGATTTCTTACGTACGGCAATGAAGGATATTACCCAGACCGGTTCCGTCTGGGAGAGCTCGCGGTTCCTCATTCGGAAATTGCTAGATCCGGTGGATTGGTCCATGGCCTCGAACATCATCGAGTTAGGTACGGGAAACGGGGTGATCACGGAAGCGATTCTGCAACGGATGCTTGAAGATGCCAGCATGACGGCCTATGAGATCAACAGTGATTTCCTGGAGTTGACGCGCAATCGGATCGATCAGGATAGTCGCTGTACGCTGACCGATGAAAGTGCAGAATACCTCACCGATCTACATCCGGAACAAAGTGTTGATGCGGTCATTTCCAGCCTGCCGTTTGCCATCATGGACGAGGAATTGCAGGAGACCATTCTTCGGCAGATCCACCTGGTGCTCAAGCCTGGCGGGCAGTATCTGCAGTATCAGTACGCCCCCACCAAATATCGGATGATCACCCGACGGTTCAAACGCGTTCGTCTGGATTATACCCTTCTGAATATCCCACCCGCATTTGTCTATTCCTGTGTAAAATAGGACCTGATTGCCCGATCTTCCCGGACCTGAAGCTGTGAAATCAGGAGTGTAGTGGCAGCTCTTCGATGCTTGGACGCGGGAAGTTTCGCATCGTGAGCTCGTCTTGATGAAGATCACATTCGGAAGGTTCTCCGATCATCTGATGGATCGACGAATAGTTGTTCCTTACCCATCGATTCAACGGGCTGCGCCCTTGCGTTGCCTGTGTACCTTATAAACTGGACAGAAATGGCAACTCATTCCCCCTACGTCTATTTCTTCGGTGGCGGACGCGCCGATGGTGATCGATCCATGATCAACCTGCTTGGTGGCAAGGGTGCCAACCTGGCAGAAATGGCTGGCCATCCGGACCTTATGCTACCCGTGCCACCCGGGTTTACGGTGACGACGGAAGTGTGCAACTGGTTTGTGGATCACGATAAGACCTATCCCGAAGGCCTGCATACCCAGGTTATGGATGCCCTGCGTCAAGTGGAGGACATCATGGGTCGACGTTATGGCGATCCCGGCGATCCGTTATTGCTGTCGGTCCGGTCCGGCGCCCGCCGTTCCATGCCCGGGATGATGGAAACCATCCTCAACGTGGGGCTGACCTCGGAAACCCTCCCCGGCCTGATCCAGCGAACCGGTGATGCCCGTTTTGCCTATGATGCGTACCGTCGACTGATCATGATGTATGCCGATGTGGTCATGGAGAAAGCGGCTGCCCGGCCTCTTGCCCGGGGAGTGGGCATTCGAAAGCTCATGGAAGAGAAACTTTCAGCCCTCAAGAAAAGCAGAGGGGTAACCAATGACACGGACCTTCTGTCAGAGGACCTGATCCAGTTGACAGAGGATTTTAAAGCCCTGATCCTGGATGTCTTTGAGGCACCCTTCCCGGATGATCCCTGGGATCAGCTGTGGGGTGGTATGGGTGCTGTCTTTGCCTCCTGGGAAGGGAAACGGGCTGTGGAATATCGAAATATTGAAGGCATTCCCCACGATTGGGGCACGGCGGTGAATGTCCAGGCTATGGTTTTCGGCAACCTGGGAGAGTCCAGTGCGACAGGAGTGGCATTCACCCGGAATCCGGGGAATGGAGAACACCAGTTCTACGGTGAGTATCTGATCAATGCCCAGGGCGAAGATGTCGTGGCGGGCACCCGGACCCCGGCCCCGATCAATGGTTATTCGCGCAATGACCAGAGTGCCGGCCTGCCCACCCTTGAAGAGGTTATGCCGGAGATGTATCAGGCATTGGATTCCTGTCAACGCCGGTTGGAAAGACATTACCGGGATATGCAGGATCTGGAATTTACCATTGAACAGGGGACATTCTATATCCTCCAGACCCGGGTCGGGAAACGCAATGGAGTAGCAGCTATCCGCATGGCAACGGAGATGGTCCGGGAAGGGCTGATCGATGAGCCAACGGCCATTAAACGAGTGGCACCTGTCCAGCTTATCGAATTGCTCCTGCCTCAATTGGACCCGGCGGCCGAGCAGGCTGCCAGACCCATTGCCAGGGGTTTGCCTGCAGGACCCGGCGGTGCCCTGGGCAGAGTGGTCTTCACGGCGGAAGAGGCGGTAGCGTGGGCCGGTCGTGGCGAGCAGGTGATCCTGGTTCGGGAGGAAACTTCTCCCGAAGATGTGGACGGTATGCACAAGGCCAATGCCATACTCACCAGTAAGGGAGGGATGACCAGCCATGCTGCACTGGTCGCCCGGGGATGGGGCAAGTGCTGTATCGTCGGTTGTGGCACTATCGAGATCGCTCCGGATCTGACCTCCTTCGCAACGGAGAGTGGCCAGGTGGTCCGGGAAGGTGACTGGATCAGTCTCAACGGAACCAAAGGCCTGGTCTATGATGGCCAGATGCCCCTGGTGGCCAGCGATCTGGACGGGCAGGGCCCCTATCATGAATTGATGCAGATGGTGGATCAGTATCGTCATCTGGGTATCCGCACGAACGCTGATACACCGGAAGCTGCGGCCCAGGCCCTGAGCTTCGGAGCAGAAGGCATTGGCTTGTTCCGGATCGAACACATGTTCTACGGGGAAGGCAGCACAGATGCCCTCCTGATCATGCGCAAGGTGATCATGAGTAAGAGTGAAGAGGAAAGAAGACGGGCTCTGAATGAGCTGTTTCCGTTCATGAAGAAAGATATCAAGGCCACCATGGCCGTGATGCACGACAAACCGGTCACGATCCGGCTGATCGATCCGCCACTCCATGAATTTGTCCCCCATGATGAGGAGAAATTGAAGATGCTGGCCCGGGAGTTGAACATCAGCCAATTGCAGCTGATCAAGCGGATCAGCACCCTGCATGAAAACAATCCCATGCTGGGACATCGGGGTGTCCGACTGGGGATTACCTATCCCGAGTTGACCGAAACACAGGTCAGAGCGATCCTGGAAGCAGCAGCCGAACTGGATCAGGAAGGGATCTCCTGTTTCCCGGAGATCATGATCCCACTGACGGTTTGCGTAACGGAATTGACCCACCAGAAACGGGTGGTCGATCAGGTCTCGGCAGAGGTCAATGCCAAGTTTGGAAAAAAGATCCCCTTCCATTATGGGACGATGATCGAAGTGCCGCGGGCCGCTTTGCGGGCCGGGGCCATTGCCGAGGTGACGGAGTTCTTCAGCTTTGGCACCAATGATCTCACCCAGATGGGCTTCGGGTTCAGCCGGGATGATATCGGGACCTTCCTACCGGACTATCTCCAATCGGGCATCCTCAGGAAAGATCCGTTTGCCACCCTGGACCAGGATGGGATCGGCGAGCTGGTGCGGTTTGCGGTCGAGCGCGGACGCCAGACTCGTCCTGATCTCAAGGTAGGGATCTGCGGTGAGCATGGCGGCGATGCAGAAAGTGTGCGTTTCTTCCACAATACGGGCCTGGACTACGTGAGTTGTTCGCCATTCCGGGTGCCGATCGCTCGACTGGCCGCTGCTCAGGCAGCGATCGATAGGCCACAGGTCAAACGCCCGGCGAAGGAAATGACTGCGGTGAATTGAACGGACGCTATTCGCTGTGCTACTGGTGCAGCTGGCGCCGCTTCAGGAAAAGTGATGGAGTTGGGGGGTTGAGGAGTTATGCCTTTTGTAGATCACTCTTTGGATTCGCGACAGTTCGCTTTTCGCTTGGGCACGTTAGCGGCTGTCGCCGCTCAGAAAGTCACCATATTCCTTTAGGCACCCTTCTCCTTGGAAAGGAGAAGGGTCAGGGATGAGGTTATCCTCCTCCGAACCCGGCAAGTTGGACATTTTTCCTGCTGTCTGATCAGTTCGGTGCCGGGCCAACTACTCTTTGAGCGGTATTCGGTGTTCGCTGTTCGGTTTTCGCTGAGCACGTTAGCGGCTGGCGCCGCCATTCACAGAACCAGGTAAATAGACAGCCGGAGGCCGAATTGGAAGGGTTGTTATTGCGGCCCCTGAAGGGCGGATAATCGTTAGGTGCCTGCTGATATCATATGGGAGTTTGGTTTCCATGAAGGCGGACAGGTATTCCCCTGTGAACCAGAAGGAAAGATGTTGTGCCGAATAGAATACCGACGGGATCTGGAAGTATGGGTGAATAGCCCGGGGTTTTAACCCAGGGTAATCGTGGTCTATGAAGTCGTTTTGGCGATATTTTTGCCCTGCAAAAATGGTGACAAAACATACTGGAAGTGGCTATTCTCTATTGGTAGAGCCAGGTGAATTGGCAGTCAGATATCCTGGCTGGACGTGGTTTTATTGCGCCTATTCAAGGCTGATCTTCTTGCTGCAGTGAGGATGTAAACAAATCCTCTCCCGACCCGGCAGGATGGACATATCCCTTGGATCTGGTCTGTCACGAATAAGCCAGAGAATCATTGTTGGAATGGTGCGGGAAAGACAGCCTTGCACTCACTTTTTGAATTCTCCTGAACTCCTTAACCCCTGAACTCCTTAACTTCACATCATGGGACGTTTCGATGCATTTTGTCAAAGCTGCGGTATGCCCCTGGATCAGGATCCGGGAAAGGGCGGAACCGAAGCGGATGGCTCCAGGAATAACATGTACTGCAGTTATTGTTACGATCAGGGTCAGTTTCGCGACAACTTCACCACGGCTGCTCAGATGGTGGCATTCTCCAGGGAGAAGCTGAAGGAAATGGGATTCGGCTGGCTCAAACGCTGGTTGTTTACCCTGCATATCCCTCATCTGGCGCGATGGAAAAAGAAGTGGTAGCCCCCCGTTGATCATGCCTGAACCCAAACTCCTTCTCCTCCATGGAGCGCTGGGTAGTGCTGCCCAGCTGGCACCCCTTGCAGACGGGTTGGCCATATCTTATACCGTGATCAACCGGGACTTCCCCGGGCATGGTGGTACAGCTATTCCTCCTGAAGGGTATCGGATGTCCGGGCTGGTGGCCGACCTGGAAGAATGGATGGACCAGAACTTTACAGGACCTGTGCTGGCCTTCGGTTACAGCATGGGCGGCTATGCGGCAACTGTCCTGGCCTGTCGGCGCCCGGATCTCTTTACCCGGATCATCACGTTGGGGACCAAATGGGATTGGACCCCGGCATCAGCTGCCCGGGAAGCGGGGATGCTGGAAGTAGACAAGATCGAAGAAAAGGTCCCGGCCCTGGCCCAACTGATCGCCCGTCGGCATGCACCTCAGGATTGGAAAGCGGTGGTCCGGGCCACCATTCCCTTGTTGACAGCCCTGGGGGCAGACCCCCTGATCGATGGACAGGGAATAGCCCGTCTGGAAGTGCCGGTGGATATTCTGTGGGGGAGCGCAGATCGAATGGTATCCCGCGAGGAATCTGAAGCCATGGCGAACCGAATGCCCCGGGGCCGATTTTTTGTGCTGGATGGCATCCGGCACCCGTTTGAGCAGATCGATCCCCGGGTCCTGCACCCGTTTTTCAACTAGGAATCGAGCATTGATCGGCAGGATGGCCTACTTTTGTGCAGTGAATCAGCTCCAACATTTCAGATCCCTCCTGTTTGTTCCCGTTTTTCTGTTCGGTTTGCAGGCCTGTCTGGCCCAGACCGTTCACGGCGTGGTGACCAACGAGGATGACTATATCCTGCCCGGTGCGCAGGTGTATTTCCTGGGCACGCAAATAGCCGGATATGCAGACTCCATGGGAGGGTACCGGCTGCCCTGGACGGAAGGGGAAGCAGAGACCCGCTATCTGGTGACCCGTCAGGTGGGATATGCGCCGGATACGACCGCCGTGACCGGACCCGGATACCACCATATCCGCCTGGTGTCGGATGCCGACCTGGAGACCGTCACCGTGCGGGGTCGCAGGGAAGCGCAATATATGGATGACCTCAACCCGGTACGGACCGAGGTGGTCAGTTCACTGGAACTCCAGAAAGGAGCCTGCTGTGATCTGGCCGGCTGTTTCAACACAAATGCTACGGTACAGAAGAATGTCACCAATGTGATCACCCAGGCGCAGGAGCTGCGTATTCTGGGGTTGAGTGGGGTATACAATCAAGTGTTGATCGACGGTTTTCCATTGGTGCAGGGATTGACCTATACTTATGGCATTGGCGATGTACCGGGGTCGTGGATCGAAAATATCTATATCAGCAAGGGGGCCAACTCGGTCCTGCAGGGGTATGAAAGTATCAGTGGCCAGATCAATGTCGAACTGCGGGAACCTCGCACCGGACTGAATACCGGTCAGCCCGACGTGTTTTTACAGGCCTACGGCAATTCCTTTGGGGAATTTCAGGTCAACGGGATCTTCGAACAGTCCGGTGAAGGATGGGGGAATGCCCTGTTCATTCACACGACCCAGCCTGCCAGGCGCTTTGATCGCGATGATGACGGATTCCTGGACCTGCCCCTGGTGTCCCGGTATTCGCTGGCCGATCGGCTGACATATGGCGATCCTCATGCTATCGGATGGAGTGGAGGGGCTGGTCTTCGATTGCTCGGCGTGGAGCGGACCGGCGGACAGACGGCCTACCAGCCGGACGAACATGCCGGAGATGACCAGGTGTACGGGCAATGGGTGCAGTATACCCAACCGGAGTTGTGGACCCGGACGGCCTATCGCTGGCGGGACAATCAACGCATGGTGCTCCTGGTCTCCGGGATGATCCATGATCAGCGGTCCTGGTACGGCTTGTTGCAATACAAGGCCCGTCAGGAGACCATGAACGCTTCCCTGCAATACGATTGGGAGCCCATCGCTACCTGGCGGCTGAAGACCGGAGTGGCCCACCGGTCTCATGTGATCAATGAAACGCTGTCGTTTGAAAAAAACCCGCTTGCCCTGACCCAGGAAGGAGATTACTACCGGGAGGACCAGGTAACGGGGATCTATGCCGAGTCTGTGTCAGAGTTCTGGGATGATCAGCTGACCTGGATCCTGGGCGCACGTCTGGATCGCCACCAGCGCTTTGGTGAGATCTTCACGCCAAGGAGTCTGGTCAAGCTGGATCTGTGGGAAGGGAGCTCCCTTCGCGGGTCCTTCGGATGGGGCTGGCGGACAGCCAATGTATTCTCCGAGCAGATCGTCCTGCTGGCCGGTAATCGGGATGTCCTCATTGACGGGGACCTGAGACCCGAAAAGGCAGTCAACTGGGGAGTGAACTTCTCCCAGAAGCTCTTCCTGGGCAATATGGTAGTGCGATGGGGTGCAGACTATTACCAGACCCGATTCTCCAACCAGATCTTTCCGGATTTCCTGCAGGATGCCCGGACAGCCGTGGTGGCCAATTTTACGGACCCCTCCTACAGCCGGGCGTTCCAGACCGACCTGGACCTGACTCCTCTGGCCGGTTTGCAGATGAAGCTGGCGTACAACTTCCTCGACGTGTATCGGGAGGTCGGCGGAGAGCGAGTGGACCTTCCCTTCAATGCCCGGCACCGCCTGATGGGTACCGTTTCGTATGCGACATCCGACGGGCGCTGGCAGGGAGATGTACATGCCCACTGGTATGGATCAATGAATCTGCCCAATACCTCCGGCAATCCCGAACCCTTCCAGCGTCCGGATCAATCTCCGGATTATGCCACCCTCACGGCCCAGCTCACCGCTCGTTTTGGTGACTTTGATATCTATGGCGGGTGTGAGAACATCCTGGATTTTCGACAGAAACAACCCATTGTGGGGTGGCAGGATCCGTTCGGGTCCTACTTTGACACCTCGTCTGTCTGGGGTCCGACCCGGGGCCGGGAATTCTATCTGGGTGTCCGCTGGAACTGGCGAAAGGGGTAGTCAAACTCACTCTTGATACAGATTGGCCGGGTAGCCCGTGTAGTTCAAACCGTCTATTGGAATAAGTATGTCAACTGCCGTTCAGGGGAGTGGTCGCTCCGGCGGTCATCCTGCCACTAGAGCAGATTGGCCAGCCAGTAGCCGAAGCTGTTGAATCGATCAGACAACAAACGAGCATCTTCCCGATGCTCGGATCCTGCGTCTTCCAGGATGGCATTCAGGTCATGCCGGATGTCATCCGTCGGGTAGGCCAGGTAGACCTTGCACAGGACGCTGTTCCAGCGCAGATCATCCGCATAGGGAAATGCGGGATCCACGGTGATCCCCTCGAACAGTTCCAGTGAGCGCTGGTGATCACCCTTCTTCAGGGCTGCATAGCCGAGCAGGTATTGCAGATCGGTGTGCTGTGGATAGACCTCCAGGCTGTCCTCTATTCGAGTGATGGCTTCAACGATCTGGCCATCTTCAATGAGCAGGACCAGGGTGTGGAATGAACCGGTCTGTTCCGGCCCCTCCCCGCGGATGGCACCGGTATAGGGAATGGCTGCAGCACCTGTGAGATCGGCGACGATTTCTGCATGATCAAAGCGCCCCAGGGTAGCGTAGAGGATAGCGCCAGCTGCTAGCAGTGTCAGACCGACAGCTGCGATCGAGGCAATTCTTTTCAGGGAGAATACAGGAGAACTGTTGCGGACAGGAGTGTTGCTGAATTGTTGACGGAGATCTTGCGCGATGGCAAATTCCATCAGTTCAGCGACCAGTTTTCGATCGGCTAAGGTCTGCATGGCATCGGGATGATCCTGGATCCATTGTTGCAGGGCCTGGATCTCGGTTGGAGATAGCTGACCTTCTTCCCAGGCGTCTAATTGTTGATGTAACGTTTCCGTGTTCATAAGCTTAGCTTGAGGATCCGTTCAATCTCGGGATGGTCATGAATGAGTTGGGCCAGTTTCCTGGTGCACTGGTATTTCAACTTCCGGGCCATCATTTCGCTACTCAGTTCGAGCAATTCTGCGATCTCGCGCATGCTGGTCTTCTCCTGCCACAGGCGGAGGATCCGGATGCAGCGTTCGTCCATCTGACCCAGAAATGTCTGTAGCAGATGAGTCCGTTCCCGGTCCATGAGCCAATGGTCAGGTCCCGGCATCTGGTCCTTGAACTTGTAGTCTGCAGACATCTCGTTCAAGTCGGTGCGTTTCTGTTTCCGCAATTGATTGAGCCAGCACATGCGGGCGATCCCGCAGAGGTAGGCAGTAAGGCTGCCCTGGTGTTCATATTTCCCTTCCCGGATATTGCGATCCATAATGATGAGGCTTTCCTGATACATGTCCTCAGCATCCTGGATGTGACCCCGCATTTTCATTATGGTCCCAAATACGGCCTTGCGCATCGAGCGATCCTGATAGATGGTGGTCAGGGCTTGTTGTCTGCCACGTCCTCCCGCCCTGATCTGGCCGATGATCTCCTCCTGCTCCATGGGCGGAAAAGATACAGCGGAATTCTGAAAATTAGATTGTTTTGACACGGGGAGTTGCTGAATATCAATAGGAATGTGTATAGATCAGGCCATTTATTGAAATTTTATTTCGAATTTTAGGGGATTGCGGTCACATCTAATCAATTGTCAACATACCCTGAGACAACCAAAACAAGAAAACGATGAAAACGACTATGACATGGGCTGGCATGGCCCTCGGGCTAATTATGATCTTTGGGCTTTCCAGCTGTGGATTTATGGATTGCTTAAAGAATGCCTGTTCCTCTTCCAGTATCCCTCAGGATAGTATTTATTATTCTGAAGTTGGTATTCGGGCGGCATACGTAAGAGCGCGTTGCAGGCAAGTTTGTATGGATGTTCAAAATGATCCACCACAATTAGTCATTCTGCCTACAGGAGATTCGATCAATTCACCATTAGATCCTACTGAATTTTCAACTTGCATTCTTCTGTGCAATACCAATTCGATATTATCCCCGGAATATATAGCGTTGGATCGCACGAACATGCGATTGTTTAAATCCCTGGGGCAAAAGATGATTTCTTCGCTTACATCAAAGATGATGATCCTCTCCAATTTACCTTTGGTCATGCTAGCAGGTAATTCCACTAGATCCAAGTACAGGAATCCGCCTTTGGATGGTGGTGACTGCGGAATGAGTACCTGCTATGGCCATGTCCACATGAGGCAATCTGCAGGTGATGACAAGTTGCGCATTGTCATTCCCGTTCTGGATGATGAAACTGAACTCACAGTTGTACTGAGAACTGTTGCCAATAGTGTATCGATGACCATTCAGGATGATTATTATCTGGAAAATGGAGAGGCTTATCGAATGGCTGTTGTTCCCTGGAGCGCGCTCACAGGTTCACCATCCTTTTGCGACACAGATATTACCATGATTGTCACCAGAAGGACTTCAGAAGGACGAAATATCAGTCAGACACCGCTCTGGTTGGATTGCAATTAGTAAGGATTCCATCATTTTGCAAGAAATAATGGACCATTATCAGGTGGACATGTCAATCACCTTGCGAACGACTCCCGGCATCAGGACAGTGCTTCTGGTGTTGGGAGTCGTTTGTTATTCATATTGTTGGAGTCAGAGTCCAACCGATTCCACACGTTCGATCAAAGGGCAATTTTTAGAACTTAGACTACTTCGCCAAGCTGCTGATTGGAAGGAATACGACAAGCAGTTGGGTCATTTGATCAAGAAGCCTGTACTGGATGAAGATGATATTCAAATAAAAAAAGCGGGCATCCTTAACGAGCTTGCTGCATTAAAGGATTCTTCTCGCTGGATGACTGAACTTGATTTTATCCTGACTTGTCTTCAGAATTTTCAACTTGGTTCAAGTCATCAACTGTTTTTACGCAGGTTGCTCCAAATCGGATTTGAAGACCTGACAATTGCTCAGGATATGGCGCCTTACGAACGCCTGCATTACTCGCTACTCCTACCCTATAGCTATGCCAACTGGCGTAAGGAGAATGGATATTATCAGGAGGCAATCGACACGATGGAGCGGATCAAAAATGAGTTGACCCGGCTCACGGAAGCGGAGTCCTGGCCTCCTAATACTCAGGATTTTCTTTTGCATTGTTACAACACCCTGGGAGGCATCTATTCGGACCTGGGCATGTATCCCATTGCCATCTCCTATAATGATCTTTATCTCGAACTGCTAAAGGACAACCCGAATCCATGGAATAAGGTATTGACGTTAGGCCGGAAAGGCATCTATCTGTTGCGTATGGGGAATACAGCGCAAAGCCGGCAGATCCTGGAAGAAGCTGTGCGGATTTGTGAGCGGGAATATCCGGCGGTATTGGCGTTCGAAGCCAAACAGGATCAAACGCCATCCAGGACCTATGTCAAATGCACTTCCCGGTTGAAAATGGCCTATCGGGATCTCGCCAGAGTCTATATGGCAACAGGACGGATGGAACTTGCAGACAGCATGCTGCATATCGTAGAAGCCATTCCCATCCTCCACAGTGAGGATGTCTTATATGAAGCAAGTTACAAGGCAGAGTATCTGGAACGAACAGGCCACCTCAGAGAGGCGGTTGAGGTGTTGGACAATGCACTGGGAGCGGCATTTGTGTCTCTCGATGCCCAGGAAGAGACGTTGACTGTCGGCGAGGAGGTCAACTTGAGATTGGTCATGGAAGTCGGATTGCGATTGGCCCATTTACAGCAGCAAACCGGTGACCTCCAGGCCGCCGGATTGGCCCTGGATCAACTCGAGCGAGAATTGAAAAAGCTGGATACCGACCAGCATATGAACGAGATCAAAATAGGGGTTGAACGAGTGCGTCTCCAGCTGTTGAAGTACAGCGATCAACCCGATCAAGAGGCATTCGAGCACGTTCTGAAAAAAGTGGTGCAAACCCAATCCATGATCCTGGACTACCAGGCGACCACGACGGACGATGCCAGCAAGCTGAACCTGAACAGGGCCGGACGAGAGCTGTTTGGATTGGGCCTGTCCCTCGCGAGCTTGATGCCAAAAGGGGAGGCCAGGGAAGGACTGGCCTTACAGCATGCCGAAGCTGGCCGGGCTGTTCTGCTGGATCAGGCCCTTCGCTTCCAGCGGGCGGATCAGTTCCCTGGCATTCCGGATTCCCTGCAGGAGCAAATGAAACTGCTCTCGGCGCTGATTGAGGGGTATGAACTTGGAATGAAACTGGATCCAACCTCTTCCAGGAATGATCAATCCAATCTGACCCGGTTGCGGGAGGACAAACGCCGTTTGGCCATGCGCCTGAAAACGGAATTTCCGGAGAGTTACCGCCAGACCATGGTACGTCAGCTGCCCCGTGTAGCCGAGCTCCAGAAGATATTGCCCAAAAGGGCGGGTATACTCTCCCTGGCCTTGCATGATACCCTGATCTTTGCCCAACTCATCACCAGGAAGGTGGCCGAACTGCGGAAGATTCCAGTTCCGATTGACTTCAGACAAGGCATTCTCCAGTTCTTGCAGGATCTGAAGTCCAGCAAACTGGAGGAGCTGAAATCGCCGACGGGACGGGCTTTTTCAAATCAGGCCAGAGCGTACTATCGACTGCTTTTTGAGCCCTTCGAGCCACTCCTCCCCGAACGGCTCCTGATCGTCCCGGATGGTCCATTGGCCTTCCTTCCGTTTGATTGTCTCCTGACAGCGGATCCCTCTCCGGATGCCGCATGGGACAATTTGCCTTACCAGGTCCGAAAACGAGCCTTGAGCGTGCATTTTTCGATCGGCTCCTGGTTGGCCGAAGAAGCCAAACCCGTCCCGGAATTCCAAATGAAATGGGCCGGCTTTGCCCCGGAATTTCCAATTCCCCTGGCGGCACGTGTCGATGGCGATGCAGACCGGGATATTCTGGTCAAACTGCTGTACAACAAGCAGGAGGTGCAGCGAGTCGGGGAGATCTTTCAAGGCGGATTCTTCCTGGATGGAACTGCCACCCTGCCCGCTTTTCGGCGGACTGCAGGCCATGCAGCTATCCTGCACCTGTCCACCCATGCCAAGGCCAACGATCAGCGTGGAGATCAGTGTTTCATTGCGTTTGCAAATGAGTCCGCTTCCAGTTCGCCTGACCCCGGTGATACCCTGCGGGCTGCAGAGATCTACAGCATGCGCATACCTGCAGAACTCTTGATCCTCTCCGCCTGTGAAACAGGCGTTGGGGAAGTGAAGGATGGCGAGGGGATGATCGGCCTCCATCATGCCTTTACCCAGGCGGGGGTGAAGTCCATTCTCTCCACGCTTTGGACGGTGGATGACAGGTCCATGGTGGACCTTATGGTACCGTTTGCAACCTGCCTGGCGGACGGGGATGAAAAAGATATCGCCCTCCGATCTGCCAAGCTGGCCTTTCTGTCCCGTCACCCCAACCAGGCTCATCCCTTCTACTGGTCGGCACTCACCCTGCAGGGGAGCCTGCAACCGCTTCACAGGAATATTCCCTGGTGGATGTGGTCGATTGGCATCCTTGCAATCCTGGGGCTGGTGTACGCTTTCCGGCACCGGCTGATCAGCCAGGTGAGATAAGCCGTGCTGCCGGTTGGCCAGCCGGCAAGGCTGCCCATTTCAACAATATTTTCCAGGTTTTATCCTCAAGAAACCTACCCATGATCGCATTGGTAGGCTCCTCTCTATTAGGGAATCCGAATCCCCATTTCAGGCTCCCCTCAAGTGTGGAATTCATTCTATAACACATTCATATTCAATAAGATAATAGTGTCGTTTGGCTATTGTCGTGCACGTGACACTTGTCACAAAACGGTGTTACAGAACATTCAATAGAAAGTCACCCGTTAAATCGCACGTCATGAAAAAGTCAAATTTATTGAGCAGTTCATTTGCTGTCGTCATCTTCATCGTATTCCTGTTGAACATCCTTTTATGCCACCTGTGCATGGCCATTCAGCCGGTCAGGTGGACCGGCACGGAAGGCTTGTGGACCGAGGCCGCATCCTGGAGTGAAAACCGGGTACCCGGCAAAGAGGATCATGTATTGATCGACAACGGAACAGTGACCATTCCCTCCGGTACGCAGGTCCAGGCCCTGTCCATCAACCTCATGGGACGAGCAAAGCTCTTTGTATCCGAAGACGCCCATATTGACCTGATCGGCAACAACCAGTTGTATTCCTCACTTAATCTCATCGAGGGGGCCACCCTGGAAAACCGGGGTTCTATCCGGATCCATGAAAGCGTCAGTTCGGGGATCACCATCCAGGATGGCCTGGTCAATAACCTGGGAAAACTGGTCGTCTCCAACAGCCCCATTGAAGCGATCATGGTCCGAGGTAAAGGGGCATTCCTGAATCGGTCCACCGGGCGGATCGAGATCTCCGGCCAGTCGCAATTTGGCTTCCATCTCCAACAATATGGCCAGTGCCGGAATGAGGGTTCCCTGATCCTGCAAGGGGGCATCCTCCTGGACGGCATCTTCCTGGAAGGATTGACCCGCTTTACCAACCGGGGCCTGATCCACTTTGTCAAACCTACGGGAGACAACTGCGTGGATAATCACGGGACCTTTGAAAACCGGGGCGAGATCATCGTGGATAAGAGCGGGGCCATAGCCGTGCGCAACAGCAGTTCCATGGCCAACTATGGCCGACTGAAGATCAGTGATTCAGGAGGCAATGCCATCGACTGCAGCTCCGATACGAGTACATTCAAAAATACCGGATCCGTGGAGGTCAGAGGTGCCTACGGCAATGGGATCCACCTTACCAGAGGATCCGTCTTTCACAATATGGCCGGTTCTGTTCTTTCCGTTCAGGATTGTATTCACCAGGGGGTGTTCAATGAAGGAGGGTTGTTCATCAACCGAAGTACCTATACCGTCGGCAGAACCCCTGATGGCAACCTGATCATGGCGTACAATCCAGAGAAGTAATGGAAGGTCACATTCCTGTGGTTCGAGACATGTACTGTAAGGAACCAATTTGTAAACAAGAATCCAGTCACATGAGATCATCCATTTTGAACCAACACGAGCCGGATCACCGGGGACAAATATTCCCCCGGATCCGTGAAGATCACCTTAGCGATCGCGAATTGCAGGTCCTGGACCTGGTCGGCAGGGGGCTGACCGCAGATGAGATCGGCAGTCAACTATTCATCAGTACAAGTACAGTGGTCAGCCATCGCAAGAACATGCAGCGGAAGATGCGTGCAAGAAATTCAACCCACCTGGTCTTCCTCGCCTGTAAAATGGGATTGTTATAACGATGTCCTTTATTCGTTCGCTCCAGGTTAGTGTCCCGGTCCTTCGGCCGGGGCATTTTTATTGCGCGGACAACTCTTCGCACAAACAATGTACCTTAGTTCAAATGGTCAGTTGGTACATGAAGCAGATACACATCCTCCCCCTTCTCCTGTTGACAGCCTGTTTCGGGTTGAATAGAATGGAATCCCAAACCCTCTATTTTCCGCCTGCCGGACCGGCCTGGGAAGCCATCGATCCCGTCGCGGAATTGAACTGGTGTCAGGAGAACCTGGACACCCTGCAGGCCTATCTGCAGGAGCGCGACAGCAAAGCCTTCATCATCCTCAAAGGGGGAAAGATCGCTGTGGAGTGGTATTACGATTCCTTTACCCAGGATAGCCTTTGGTACTGGGCCAGTGCCGGAAAATCGTTGACGGCCACCCTGGTGGGGATCGCGCAGCAGGAAGGGTATCTCGATCTGGATGACCCCACCTCAGATTACCTGGGGACGCAATGGACCGATTGTTATCAAGACGATGAAGAAAAAATCACCATCCGGCATCAACTGACCATGACTTCCGGGCTGGATGACGGCCTTGGAGACGTGGATTGTACCGATCCCCAATGCCTCGAATGCCTGGCGGAGCCCGGAACGCGCTGGGCCTATCACAACGCGCCCTACACCCTGCTGGACCAGGTGATCGCCGGGGCGACCGGGTCAACCATCAATGGCTACTTTGCCACCCGGATCGGTTCAAAGATTGGGGCACTAGGGTTATATGTCAAACTGGGATACAACAATGTCTTTTTCAGCCGGCCCAGGGACATGGCCCGTTTTGGCCTGCTCATCCAGGGAAAAGGGACCTGGGATGGCACACCGGTCCTGTCCGATACCAATTACTACAACCTGATGGTGAATACCTCTCAGGAGATGAACAAGTCTTATGGCTATCTCTGGTGGCTGAATGGCAAAGGCCAGCACATGCTCCCCGGCTTGCAATTCACCTTCAATCAGAATCTGATCCCGACCGCACCGGATGACCTCTTTGCGGGATTGGGAAAGAATGATCAGAAGGTCTATGTCGTCCCGAGCCAGGACCTGGTGGTGGTGCGGATGGGCAATTCTGCAGGAGCGACTCTTCCTGCCCTCTCCGGGTTTGACAGCCAGTTGTGGGCCCTGATCGGCCAGCTGCCCTGCACCTCATCGACGAGTGATCCCGGCCCCAACGAGGGGATCCAGCTGGTGCCCAATCCTGCGCAGGGAGTGACCCGAGTCCAGGCGTTTCCCGAGGGAGCCAACTGGATATTGCGGGATCTTGTCGGCGTGCCCGTTGCCCGGGGTCTGTCGGCAGAAGTTCCACTGACCGGCCTGGTGGCCGGCAGTTATCTCCTGACCGTCTATCCGGAGGCAGCACAGCCCGTCACCCGATTGCTACAAGTGAACTAGGCAACACGAAATAGCCGGATTCAGATGGCGTGCATGAGGAGATAGACACCGGCGCCTCCCAGGTAGCCGGCCAGGGCAAGGACAGAGATCTTTTTCAGGTACCAGATAAAGTCGATCTTTTCCAATCCCATCACGGCCACGCCAGCAGCAGATCCGATGATCAGGCAGCTGCCGCCTGTTCCGGCACAATAGGCCAGGAAGTCCCAGAAGTTGCCATTCGCAGCGAAGGGTCCGGAAGCGGCGATCTCATACATGCCCTGGGCAGCAGCGACCAGGGGTACGTTGTCAATTACGGCGGATAACAACCCGATCAATAAGTTGATCCCGTAAATATTGCCGATTCCACTATCCAGGGCCATTGCCAAATGGGCGAGATGCCCCGCCTCCTGAAGGCCGGCGACGGCCATCAGGATACCCAGAAAGAAGAGAATGCTGGCCGTATCGATGCGCCGGAGGATGTGCAATACACTCATCTTGCTCCGAATGTCAGAGGGCTTTTTCCGGTGCATGATCTCCGTGCTGATCCACAGTACGCTCAAGCTGAACATCATGGCCATGAAAGGGGGCAGGTGGGTGACCTGCTTGAAAAAGGGGACCAAAAGCAGACCGCCAATTCCCAGCAGGAAGACCCGCAATCTTTCCTGTCGGGTGGCCTGGAGTTTCTGTTCATCACGGGTCATCTGCAGTTCTGCAGGTGGGGCGATTACCAACTTGCTTCTTCGCAAACTGTACGTCAGGATGATCAGGGGTATGATCAGTGTGACCAGGCTGGGCAGCAAAAGGTTTTTGATGAAACTGGCTGCATCAGGCAACTGACCCTTGATCCACAACATGGTCGTGGTCACATCCCCGATGGGTGACCAGGCACCGCCTGCATTTGCCGCGATAATGATCAGTCCACCAAATAACCAGCGGGTTTTCTGTTCGGGAACCAGCTTGCGCAACAGGGAGATCATGACGATCGACGTGGTCAGGTTGTCCAGGGCAGCAGAGAGAAAGAATGTGACAAATCCGATGATCCAGGCCAATCGGACCGGATCCCTTGTTTTGATCCGGTCGGTGATGATCGAGAACCCGTTGTGCGTATCAACCACTTCCACAATGGTCATGGCTCCCAGGAGAAAAAACAGGATGCTGGCGATATCAAAAAGGTGGTGGACCAGCGATTCGTTGGCCTCATGGGCGCCATGACTGGTGAAGACCAGAATGACCCAGATCACCATGCCGGTAAACAAGGCAGATGCCGCCTTGTCGACACGGAGGGGATGTTCCAGTGCGATCGCCAGGTAACCCAGCATAAAGACCGCGATCATCAATGTTGTAGCCATGTTCGGGTATGAGGTGAAAAGCGGCAAATGTACTTTTAATCTCGACGCAATGCATCGCTTCCCGAACGCACTGAAAACTTTTATCGACGAAGATCAGTTAGGCTTACCTAAACCGAGTTTTAAAAGGGTTTGCGCCCGTTTCCAGAATATCTTTTTATGAATATCGTCATCATTTCCGGGAGTCCGCGTGATCAAAGTGTCAGCCAGCGAATCGCACTCCATCTGCTCGATCGATTGGACCGTGCGGGAGTGGGGCAGGTGCAATTGATCGATATCCGGAAGGAGGGGTTGCCACCCATTCAGGCCGTATGGAATAAGGACGAACAAGTACCGGAAGAAAAAAGGATCCTGGTTCAGACCATGGACCAGGCGGATGGCTTCATCCTGGTCAGCCCGGAATATAATGGAGGGTATTCGCCAGCCATGAAGAACTTCCTGGATCATTTCCCCAAACGGATCTACCGGCGAAAGGCAATGGGGATCGCCACCGGGTCCACTGGTGCCTTGGGCGGAATGCGTGCCTCCCAGCAAATGCAACTCCTGGGTTTGGGCTTGTCGACCCTGATCAGCCCCCGTATGTTGATCACACCACATATGGATCAGAAATTTGATGAAGCGGGGCAACTTCTGGAGTCTTCTTTCGATCGGCAGGTCGACGGGTTTGTCTCGGAATTTCTTTGGCTGGCTGGCCAGTTGTCCACATCATGATCTGCCAACCATGCCCGAAGGGTAAAAGACCAGCAACATTGATCAGGATCATAGGACCGGGTGCGTTCATGTCGCCCTTCATCTGGTGTATTCTCCCGACCTTTGGAATGGCCCTGGCCTCGGCTCGGGTCTGAGCATTGGACGATGAGTCGAAAAAAGCGGGGCCTGGAAGATGTACTTTAGAACCAATTCCTGGAATAAATTCCGGTACAGTTTATATGTCCCGATCTATGATGCGATCGGCAGATGGTTTGCCCCCTACCGCAGGCAATCCATCGACGGACTTCAGATCCGATCGGATCAGAAAGTGTTACTGGTCGGGGCCGGTACCGGACTGGACCTGGAACATATTCCACACGGGGCAGAGATCGTCGCGACGGACCTGACCCCGATGATGGTCCAGCGCATCAAAGTGCGCAACCGACTGCTCTTTCATCATCTGGATGCGCGGGTGATGGACGGCCAGCGACTGGACCTGCCGGACGATTCATTTGATGCAGTGATCCTGCATCTCATCCTGGCCGTCATACCCGACCCGGTGGCCTGTCTCCGGGAAGCGGAACGAGTGCTCAAGCCAGGCGGACGGATCGGTATCGTCGACAAGTTCCTGCCCCCGGGGGAAAAGGCACCCTTATGGCGCCGCTGGACCAATATCCTCACCTTTATCATCGCGACGGATATCAATCGTCATTTTGAAGATATCCTGGACAAGACCAGTCTGAGAACGATCTCCGACGAAGCGGTCGGGTGGGGTGGTAATCTCCGGATCATTCTTCTGGAAAAGGTAAAGGGTTGACGGATCTTCAGTCGTTACCTCCGGACTGATATTCACGTGCTTCCATCACCTTAGAGTCACGGTGCACCGGGTATCCCGGGTGGTTTCATCCAGATCCAGTCGGTACTTGCGGACGTGCACCGGCCTTCCTCAGCTCCCTTCCTTTGATTCCTGTATCTTGCCTGCATCAAGACTTTGTATGGAAAGTGCGCACCAGAATTTTCGACTGCAACGCTGGATACTCCTGGTGGGGATCGTGCTTTTTGTCATCAAGGTCATTGCCTGGTCCATCACCAATTCGGTGGCCATCCTCACGGATGCCCTGGAGAGTACCGTGAATGTCGTCTCCGCCGCTTTTGGCCTGTACAGCCTTTGGCTGGCGGCCAAGCCCCGGGACAGTAATCACCCCTATGGCCATGGAAAAGTGGAGTTTCTCTCCGCCGCGATCGAAGGCACCCTGATCGGCGTAGCCGGGGGCATGATGATCTGGGAAGCCATCCACCGACTGGTGGTAGAAGAACCTGTACAACATCTTGATCAGGGCATAATCCTGGTCGCCATTGCCGGGGGGATCAACTTCGTCATCGGTTGGCTGGCCATGCGGATGGGCCAGCGCAATCATTCCCTGGCCCTGGAGTCCAGTGGCCGCCATTTGCTGTCTGATGCATACAGTACTGCAGGCCTTCTCGGTGGTTTGATCCTGATCTGGATGACAGGCATGGTCTGGCTGGACGCAGTGGTGGCCATGGCCTTTGGGATCATCATCCTCATTACGGGTTATCGCATCCTCCGAAAGTCCATCGCAGGCATTATGGATGAGGCGGATGAGGAGCTGCTGATCGAATTGATCGACCACCTCAACACCCATCGCCGGGAGGCCTGGGTGGACATTCACAATCTGCGGATCATCAAGTACGGGAGTGTCCTGCATATCGACTGCCATTTGACGGTCCCCTGGTATTTCAATGTGCAACAATCCCATTTTGAGGTCGATGCGCTCGAGAAATCCGTGCAGGAACGGTACGGCAACCGGGTCGAGCTCTTCGTGCATACCGATGGGTGCAGACCTTCCGCGTGCCGGCTCTGCGCCCTGGAGGTTTGTCCGGAGAGACAGTACCCGTTCGAATCCAGAATGGACTGGACGCTTGACAACGTGATCTCGGACGAACGACACAGCCTCCAACCCAAAACCAGGTCAAAAAAGTGATCAGCTGCAGTGGTGAAGCTCACCCGAACAAGGCATTTCTAATGGATTTATAATATCGGAAAAAGAGGTGGATCGGGTTGCAGATCAACCTCCTGACCTGATGCGGTGATATGGATGCAAACTATTGATTGTCAAAACTATGATCTGGGGAGTATCCCGGATTCGAGGAGATCTCGAAGCCAGGCGTATCTTGAGGATGATTTGATCTTCCGGTGAATCTGCCCTTCCATCTTGTTCGGGCGTAGTGCAGGGATCCGATCTGGCAAGGTCGGACAACAATATCCCGTGTTTGTGCATTCAAGTGGGTGATCTGGACGATTGAAATAATGATCATGTCTGACTATGCCACATAATCCCATGGAACCATTGACTCCCTTACGGCGATTCTGGCAGTTGCTGGCCCTGGATCGCAATGAGATCGGGGTGATCTACCTGTATGCCGTCTTCAACGGCCTGGTCAATCTGTCGTTGCCACTGGGTATTCAGGCTATTATCAACCTGATCATGGGAGGCCAGGTATCTACCTCCTGGCTCATTCTTGTGACGGTGGTCATCCTGGGAATAGGACTGGGGGGAGTCATGCAGATCATGCAATTGAAGATCACGGAAAACCTCCAGCAGAAGATCTTTACCCGATCGGCATTTGATTTTGCTTTTCGCATTCCCAGGATGCGGCTGGAGGCTCTGGACAAATATTATCCCCCCGAACTGGTGAATCGATTTTTTGATACGATCTCCGTGCAAAAGGGATTGTCCAAGATCCTGATCGATTTTTCCACGGCTTCCTTACAGCTCTTTTTTGGCATCATCCTCCTTTCCTTCTACCATCCTTTTTTTATTCTCTTCAGCTTCATTCTACTGCTGCTGGTGATCCTGATCTTTCGGTATACCGGATGGGTGGGATTGCGCACCAGCCTGCAGGAGTCAAAATACAAGTATGAAGTGGCACATTGGCTGGAGGAGCTGGCCCGGGCCATGATCTCCTTCAAGTTGGCGGGAAAGACGGATCTCCCGCTCCACCATACAGACGAGCGGGTAGCGGGATACCTGGAATCCCGAAATGCCCATTTCCGGGTCCTGCAGATCCAGTATATCCTGATGGTGATCTTCAAGGTCCTGATCGCCGCAGGATTATTGCTGGTCGGTGGCTTCCTGGTGATCGAACAGGAGATGAATATCGGCCAGTTTGTAGCCGCTGAGATCATCATTATCCTGATCATCTCCTCCGTTGAAAAGTTGGTCATGAGCCTGCAAACCATTTATGATGTACTGACCTCGCTGGAAAAGATCGGCACGGTGACTGACATCCCCCTGGAGCGTGATTCCGGTATCAGCACTGATCCAACCGGAAGTGAGTCCGGATTGGAGGTCAAGATCCGTAACCTCCACTTCCAGTTTCCTGAGAGTGGCGACCCGATCCTGAAAGGTGTGGATCTGCATATCCGGTCCGGGGAGAGATTGGCAATCGTCGGTCCCAATGGAGCCGGCAAGTCAGTCCTGATGCGGATGATCGCAGGATTGTACGAGAATTACTCCGGATCGATCAGCTACAACAATATTCCCCTGGGAAATATTGATATTCCATCCTTGCGGAGTGTGATGGGGAACAGTCTGACCCAGGACGAATTGTTTGAAGGCACCCTCCTGGAGAACATCACCATCGGCCGGCCCGACATTCCCTTTTCCCGGGTCAGACAGGCGATATCACGTGCCGGGTTGAGCGATTTTGTCGAGACCCTGCCCCTGGGTTATGACACCCGCCTGGGGACGGAAGGCCGGAAGCTGTCCCGGACAGTGATCCAGAAGATCATCCTGGCGCGCTGTATTGTTTCCTCTCCGCGCCTGATCCTACTGGAAGACTGGCTGGGACGGATCGAACTACCCGAGCGGAATTGTGTCGAGGAATGCCTTTTTGGTCCGGAAAGCGACTGGACCCTGGTCAGTATCACGAACGACCATGATTTCGCCCGCCAGTTTGATCGGATTGCCATCCTGTCTGAAGGGAAGATCATCGCCATTGGCCCCTATGCCGACATAAAGGACCACCCGGCCTTTCGAACTTTGTTTAACCTATCCTGATCCCCATGCATCGCTTTCAACAGTTTCGCAGAGAAGGAAGGTTGTCGACCGAGGAATTCCGTTCCTTTTCGATGCTCCGGCAATACCAGACAGGGCGTACGTTTGCCAGAATCATCCTGGTCTCCCTGGGTATTTTTCTGGTCTTTGTTTTTTTACCGTGGACCCAGAATATTCGGGCGGATGGGTTTCTGACCACCTTGCGCCCCGAGCAACGTCCACAGACCATTCATTCTACCATCGCCGGCCGGATCGAAAAGTGGTATGTCCGGGAGGGCGAGCGGGTGCAACCCGGGGATACCATTCTGCAATTGTCGGAGATCAAGGATAATTATTTTGATCCCAGACTCCTGGAGCGGACTCGTCAACAGATCGATGCCAAGACAGGAGCCATGAGTGCGTATCAGGACAAGGTCGGTTCCCAGGATGCACAGATCGAAGCCTTGCAAAAAACCCTCGACCTGAAGCTTGAACAGACGCGCAATTATATTCGCCAATCCGAATTGAAGGTGATCTCTGACAGCACGGACCTGGTGGCGGCCCAGGCCAATGCTGCTGTGGCGGAAGCACAGCTCAACCGGATGCGACAACTGTATCGGGACGGGTTGAATTCACTGACAGACCTAGAGACCCGAAATCTCAAATACCAGGAGGCCATAGCCAAGGCCGTGAGTGCAGAAAACAAATTGCTGGCCAGCAGGAATGAGTTGATCAACGCGCAGGTGGAACTGATCTCCATCGAGCAACAGTATCGGGACAAACTCGCCAAGGCCAGATCTGAACGCGCCGCTTCCCTTTCGGAGTATTACGGGGCCGGTGGCGAGGTGGCAAAAATGGAAGGTCAGTACAGTAATTATGCGGTGCGCTCCGGATTCTATTTTGTGACTGCCGCCCAGGAAGGATATGTGACAAAGGCCATTCGGGCCGGGATCGGAGAGACAGTAAAAGAAGGCGAAGCCCTGGTCAGTTTGATGCCGGTGCATTATGATCTGGCGGTGGAGATGTATGTCGAACCGGTAGACCTCCCCCTTATTCAGATCGGCAACAAGGTGCGGTTCCTGTTTGACGGATGGCCGGCCATCGTCTTTTCAGGTTGGCCGAATGCATCCTACGGCGCATTTGGAGGGAAAGTCTTTGCCGTGGATAATTATATCAGTGAGAACGGTAAATACCGGGTATTGGTGAGCCCGGATCCGGAGGATCATCCCTGGCCCAAAGGACTGCGCGTGGGATCGGGTGCTATCGGAATGGCGTTGTTGGAGGACGTGCCGATCTGGTATGAACTGTGGCGAAAGCTCAATGGCTTCCCGCCGAACTATTATATCCAGAATGGTGATCAGTCCATGAAAAAACGATCCGGTCAGGCACCGGAGATCGGAAAGGAAAAGGGGAAAACAGGAAAATGAGCAGGCTCTTCACCCGATATAAACCCTGTGCCATCGTCCTGATGTGGGCAGCTGTCCTGCTCATCCCTTCCTGGGGTGTTGGCCAGGATAGTGAACCAGGGATCCTGACCCTGGAGGATCTGATGTTTATGGTTCGGGAACATCATCCAGTGGCCCGACAGGCGGGATTGCAGACCCGGCGTGGTGAGGCTGGATTGCGGATGGCCAGGGGCGGATTTGACCCGAAGCTGTATACATCCCTTGATCAGAAATACTACGACGATAAATCCTACTTTTCGCACTTGGACGGTGGGATAAAGGTGCCGACCTGGTTCGGCTTGGAATTCAAGGCCGGTTTCGAACAGCAAAGTGGAGAATATCTCAATCCGGAGCGGACCACGCCGGCCGGGGGACTGCTGATGGCAGGTGTGCAGCTTCCCCTGGGGCAGGGGTTGATGATCGATCAGCGAAGAGCGGCCCTGTTTGCTGCACGGATCAACCAGCAGGCAACAGAAGCCGAACGGCGGTTGATGTTGAATGATCTGCTGTTTAATGCCGCTGCCACTTACTGGGATTGGGTCCTGTCCGAATACCGTCTTCAGGTCCTGAGAGGCGCCCGTGACCTCGCTGCCGCCCGATTCGATTTTGTCCGGGGGAGTTACACCATGGGGGCCCGGGCAGCCATCGATACGGTGGAGGCCTATCTGCAGGTGCAACTGTTCGATCAACAGATACAGGAGGCCCTGATCGAGAATACCACTGTTCGGTTGGAGTTGTCCAATTTTCTGTGGTCTGAATCGTCTGTGCCACTTGCGTTGGATGCATCTACCCGGCCACCGGATTCGCTCCAGTGGATGGCCATACCGGGCGTTTCGTCGGATTCGGTGGAGCAGTGGATCGCCCGGTTGGGCAGTGATCACCCCGATCTGCAGCGTGCGGCACTCAAATTGTCCGTGTTGGAGGTCGAACGGCGCCTGAAAGCGGACAAGCTCAAACCCCGGGTCAACCTGCAGTACAACCTTCTGGCGGAACCTGTCGGGGATGCCATCCTTTCTCAGATTTCGCCCGCGAATTATAAGTGGGGCGTTGCATTTGAAATGCCCATTTTTCTGCGAAAGGAGCGCGGGGATCTCCAACTGACCAGGGTGAAGCAGGAAGAGGCCCGATTGGAGCGCGATCAGAAATTGCTGCAATGGCGGAACAAGATCCGGACCTATGCCTATGCCCTGGATAATCTGGAGGTGCAGTCCCGGATAGCCGGGGAAACGGTGGCCAATGTCCGCCGGCTGGTCGAAGCGGAACG
Source organism: Bacteroidia bacterium (assembly GCA_030429045.1). Lineage (GTDB taxonomy): Bacteria > Bacteroidota > Bacteroidia > Chitinophagales > Saprospiraceae > JAGNXB01. Next base: position 27,029 of record JAUIEA010000044.1, read on the forward strand.
AAACCGTTTTGAAAATGGGGAAAGTTCACTCTTTGTCCTGAACACCCGCCAGGTCAAACTGATCGAGGCTGAACTGAAATGGCTGGCCCTGAAGACCAAACAGCAACAGACCGGTCTGGCTCTTCGGTGGGCGATGGGTACCGGCTGGCAGTAGGCAACATTGTGTTCATCTAACTATCTGAAATCTATGATCCTCCTGCATATTCTTGCGCATGATGAGACCCAGGCCCATGACCTGTCGGAAGTGTTACTTCGCGAACGGCTGTGGATCGATCCGTTTATCGAGGGAGAAGGAGTAACCCTTTATCCGGATGATGGCGTGGTGAGTGAAGCGCGAAGAGTAAAAGTGCATGGGAAGACC
>JAUIEA010000207.1 GCA_030429045.1 Bacteroidia bacterium
GAAATGAATAAGGTATTGGGCGTTGGGTATTGGGCGTTGGCTTTCCTCCGGGTTCGAATGCAGGGTTATTGCGTTAAGGCGTGATTTCGAGGAATCTGGAACGTGGAACGCAGGAACGCAGGAACCAGGAATGAGGAATGGCAGCCCCCCGGGGTGGGAGACGGTCAAGGGCGAATGGGAAAGGGTAAAAGGCTCTTGACTCAACATCCGGAATGAACCGAATGCCGAGTGCCGAACGCCGAATGCCAGTTAAATGATGAGGATGGGGTTGGTGGTGGAGAAGATCTCCCGCTTGACCATGGAATCGTGGAAGAACGGTTCAAAAAATCCGCGTTCCCGTTTGATCAGGGCCAACCAGCTATTGGGGTATTTCTGGAGGTAATCATCGATCTCATCCTTGACATCTCCTTCGCCCGGAATAATGGTAAATCCAATCTTCTTTTCCTCGAAGAAGGCCTTGACGATGGGGTCACAGGGAGGAGAGTGTTCTGTATGCACATGCATCACTTCCAGTTCGACACCAAGCTTGCCCCCCCACTCCAGGAGGCGCTCACAGGTATGCCGATCCATGGTCCGGCCATCCCAGGCAAAGATCAATCCCTCGGGGGGGATCTTCCGGGCTTCTGCGGGAATGGCCAGGATGGGTGAGCTCAGTTTATTGAGAAGAATATTGGCGGTCCTGCCCATGAAAATCTCCCGGATCGCACTCGACCCCTGGGTGCCGACTACCACCAATCCGATATCCTCTTCGGCATCCCATTGCATGATGACCTCCTCCGCAAAACCGCGGACGACCCGGGCCTCCTGAATATAGGGGTGCAATTCCTGGTCAAGCTGGGCGACAAATTCTTCCATGTCCAGTTCAGCAGCCTGCCGGATATAGCGATCCATGGACATAAACATCCCGGAACGGCTTTGGGCTTTGAAGGCATGGACCAGAATGACCTTCGAGTCCGTCTTCTGGGCAAGAAGCAGTCCGATTTTTGCCGCATGAAGCGAGCCTACAGAAAAGTCGGTTCCAATCAGAATCATGGATTAGTGCGTTGATCGAACCGCTAAGGTAATCATCATGTGATCACCAATGGCCAGGATACGGTATCAATATATGTGTTCAATGTCTGCTCATCATCATTGTGTACGATGAGGGTTGGCACGGAAGCGTGAATGGTGAGGTCCTTGGTGATGGAATGCTTGACCAATTTCTCCCAGAAGGATTTGTGGTGGGTCACACTGATGACCAGGTCCACATCATTTCGCACCACATATTCGTTGAGTTCCTCGATGATATCCTGGCCGTTGATCATCTCCACGATGTAGGACAGGTCCCCGAAAGCGCCGGCTCCCAGGGTCTCAAAGATCTTCTCAATGATCTTGTCCTCGGGCGCACCCTGCGCATTGTGAATGTGTACAAAATGCAGGGTGGCTTCCATACGACGTGTAAAGCGAACCACCTGCTGGATCATATCCTCGGCGATGGCATCCCCACTACTGGCATAGAGGATGTTTCGCAGCGGCTTGATGCGGGCATCGACAGGCACCAGCCATACCGGACAATACGCTTCCTGAGCGACCTTGGCGGAGACTGTACCCAGCCAGGTGCCGACCATGCCCCCTTCGCCCTTCGACCCCATGATGATCAGGCAATTCTCGTCTTCCTGACTGAGCCGGATGATCTCCTCGGCTGCAAAGCCGATGCTGACCTCATTCCGCACATCATCCCGGGTCAATCCACCCTGCTCTGCAAGGATCTCATTGCTCCAGGATTCCAGCTTCTCCATCCACATTTCCTGGAGCTTGGCCATCGAATCGTAGAGGAAGGGCGACTGGACATCGAGGTCCGGTTGGAAGGCATAGAAGAAATGGATCCCATGTTTGGATTGTTGCGCCAAATTCATTGCGTATAGGGCTGCATTCCGTGCGGCCGCTGAAAAATCAGTAGGCACCAGATACCACTTCTTCATAATGTGATCGATTAGAAGGTGTTAAAAAGCTGCTTTGACGGGATCCTCCGTAACCAGGGCTGAAATGATATCATGCGTGGTGAGAATGCCCACCAGTTCACCATTGTCAACTACAGGAAGAGCATGGAAACGGTTGATCTTGAAGACCTCCAAAGCGACGTTGATCCGATCAGTCGAATCGACTTTCGCCATGCGCTTGGTCATGATATCCTTCGCCTGGTAATTCCTCAACCGGGCTTCATCCAGGAGATTATCATCTTCCACTCCTGTGAATCCGCGAAGGAAGTATTTCAGGTCCGATTTGGATATGATCCCTTCTATCTTCCGCATATCCACAACAGGAACATGGTGAATATTATATTTGTCAAAAATCTCCTTGATGTGCACCAGGGTGTCACTGGGGGAGACGGTAATGACCTGCTTGGTCATGTATTCGCTGATAGGTGATTGGAAATTCATAATAGGTTTTTTTGTTCTAACAAAGCAACAGTATATGGCAGACCCGATTCATGACCACCATCAATTCTATCTATGATCTCCATCACAAAAGGCACCGACCACACCTTATAATGCCTGATAATCAACCGTTTATACTAGATTCAAACCCGGCTATTCTCAGAGCCATCTTTGAAACGGCGATCGATTGCATCATCGTGATCGACGAGCGCGGTCAGATCATGATGGTCAACGAAGCGACTACCAAGCTCTTTGGATATGAGCGAACAGAAATGATCGGCCAGAATGTCCGCATGCTCATGCCCGACCACCACCGGGTCCGTCACGATCAATATCTCAAGAACTACAGGGAAGGCGGAACCCCCAAGATCATTGGGATCGGCCGGGACGAAAAAGGCAAGCGAAAGGATGACAGCCTCTTCCCCATGCGCCTGGCGGTCAATGAGGTCTTCGTCGAAGGGACCCGGTATTACGCAGGTATTATCCAGGACAAGACCCATTTGCGGTCCGCCGAGGCGGAGATCGAACGCATGAACCAGGAACTGGAACGAAAGGTCATTCAGCGTACTCTGGAACTGGAAGAGAAAAACAATCAGCTCATTCAGATCAACACCACCCTGAACCGGGAAATCAAGGAACGCCAACAGATCGAATCCATCCTGAGAGACAATGAACGCGACCTCCAACATGCCCTGGAAAAGGAAAAGGAACTGAATGAACTGAAAAGCCGCTTTGTCTCCATGGCTTCCCATGAGTTCCGTACACCTCTCAGTACCATCCAGTCCTCCGCCGGCCTGATCTCCCGCTACCCCCTCAGCGAACAACAGCAACAGCGATCCCGGCATATCGAACGGATCAAATCCTCAGTCAACATGCTGACCGGTATCCTGGATGATTTCCTCTCCCTGGCCAAACTGGAGGAGGGCCGCATCTCCATGACACCAGAGACCTTCACCTTCGATGATCTGGTGACCGAAGTGCTGGATGAGCTGCGGCCGACCCTCAAGGCCGGGCAGAAAATGATACATGAATCGAAAACGGTTAAGATCCAATTGAAACAGGACCGGACCCTGCTCAAGCATGTCCTCTACAATCTGCTGAATAATGCAACCAAATATTCACCGGAAAATCGCTCGATCTTTCTCCGGACCGAAGTGAAGCATCCGATTTTTCAATTCGAGATCGAAGACCAGGGCATCGGTATTCCCGTCCAGGATCAGACCCACCTGTTCACCCGATTCTTCCGGGCAAAGAATGTCACCAATATCCAAGGGACCGGCCTGGGGTTAAACATTGTTCGCCAGTATATCAATTTGATGGGGGGCGAGATCCAGTTTGTCTCCACTGAAGGCAAGGGCTCCTGTTTCACCATTCGCATCCCGATCTCCACAGAATCTGCAACTTCCTGAGGAAGAAGCCGGATAATTCTGATAAGCATTGTAATTTGCATCGCTTACAATGCTTATGAAAAAGATCCTCATTATAGAAGACAATCAAGATGTCCGCGAAAACCTCGCAGAGATCCTGACACTCTCCGATTACGAAGCGCTCAAAGCTGAGAATGGCAAGGTCGGGGTCGAAATCGCGACCCATCAAAAACCGGATCTGATCCTCTGTGATGTGATGATGCCTGAACTCGACGGGTTCGGGGTCCTGCATATCCTGACCAAAAATCCTGAAACAGCCAATATTCCCTTTATTTTCCTGACCGCAAAAACGGAAAAGTCTGACATCCGCAG
>JAUIEA010000045.1 GCA_030429045.1 Bacteroidia bacterium
CGGCTATTCATTATTTCCAGGCGGGGAGTTACCTGGAGGGCGAGGCATATCTGTTGTATTACAGTTATGCCTCTGATCTGCTGCTGCCCTTCGGAGCCTATTTTTTCCTGGTGATGAATGAGATGCAATACCCCATGCTGCGCTCCTGGACGGTCAAGGCCTGGACGGTATTTGGCTGGATGACTGCATTAGAGCTGCTGCAGTACTTCGGCGTCTTTGTGATCGGCACCACCTTCGATCCGATCGACATCCTGGTCTTTGGATGCAGTGTCGGATTGGCAGTGTGGCTGGATAGAGCCGTTTTACCGCGGTGGCTATCGGACTGGTCCCTGCCAGTAGAATAAAGGGAGGCCAAGGGCTTCTCCGAAATGGAAAGTGAGATTCACGCTTCAAGAAATAAGACCTATAGGTAGGTCTTTGCTGAAACTTGAATTACAAGCGCAAAAATACGGTCGCGTTGAGGTGGGGCTCGAAGCCAGAGCTGTTATTCTTGAAGAGTTCTTCTTTCTGTTCATCAAACAACACATAGCCAACTCCGGCTTCCAGCTGGATCCCGATCTGGTGAGTGGCAAAGAAGGCATACCCGAAGCGGAGACCGGACCGAAGGGCATTTTCGGGATTTTTGAAATCATCATCGATATATCGGTTGAAGATCACGGGCATGCGCACGTACCAGGGACGTAAGGAGGCTTCTTTTGCCTTCCCGCCAAAATGATAAGCCAGGTCAGTGGAGAGTGTTTTCAATCCATGCAGACCACCAACGGCCAGACCGACCGTACAGCTTCCCGTAGGAACTTTCATGCCAATGACCATTCCTTCCGGCCAACCAAAACCCAGGGTGGCGTAGGGGCGGGTCTGGGCCTGCAGCTGAAGGGCCAGGCCAAAAAGCAGGGAAATGATAAGGGTGTGGCGGATGTTCATAGCTTTTTCGTTTATGGGTAGAGACCTGCGGATGAGTGAAGTGAATCCTCACTTAACAGGAGATAAATAGGGAGTTTCCAAAAATCAGCAAGAACAGGGGAGTCGGCGGACCCACTCCCCCGAAATGGCTATACATGTGGTGTGCAGACAGGCCTACGGCAGGTGCTTCATGTGAAGGCATCTCATCGTATAGAAGACGTGTCTGATCGAACGGATTCGGATCGATGTGCCTACCGGACGGGCCGGTAGGCGAAGGCGGACTTGAAGTCGTTGATGAACAGCAGATTCTTGTCTGGATTGACGATGACGTTTTCTCCAGTGAACGTGGGGTCCAAATATGGACCCTTCTCTTTCATTAAGACCTCCCCTGTTTCCAGGTCAACACCTAATAGAAGACCATTTCCAAAAGAGGACAAATAAACGACTCCATTGTATTCTAGAAGATCATAATTTGCAGTAGCAGTGTATTTAGGAATTTCCCAAAGAATTTCTCCAGTAAATGCGTCAAGACAATACATATTATCAGAAGTAGGATTTGCTATAACTTTTCCTTTAATCGTTAATAACCTGCTATCTGAGAATATAGATGCGTATTGTGTACAACAAGGCAAAACTGTAGACCACTTATTAACACCCGTAAATGCATCATAGCAATGTACACGGAAATCTGTAGCTATATAGACTTTATTATCAAACACTTCAACCCTCTTAAGATTATTGGTAGGAATTCCAATAGAGTCAATTTGCCAGAGAAAGGTATCCGTACTTAAATTATAGGCATGAAGACTATGGCGTGCATCTTCAGGACCTCCGGTGAAGCGGTATAGTCCTACCGCGACCATGAGGATGGAATCACCAGTTGATGGATGAACCCATAATGTAGGTGGATGTACTGAAGGATACCCCCCCCACACTGCTTTGGTGAATTTCACGATTTCGCGGTGTTCGCCTGTCATCATATTAACTTCTAACAGTGAAGATTCAGGCTTAAAGGTTCCACTTCCATCACTTATGCTGAGATATACCTTGTCATTGATGCCATGTAATCCAAAGGAACTTTGCATGGGGGAATAAATTGGAATAGTCCACTTTTTATCCAGTGTATTGAGATCATATCCTGCCAATTCGTGATCCATGTTGACAGCAAGGATATCCTGAAAGACATAGCCGTTGTCAATATTTGTGCAGGGGTCATCAACATCAAACCCCCAAAGTTTCATCCCGGTTTCGGCATCTAGACAGGTTACTCTGTTTGCTGAACCATATTTACAATCCCAACCATCATAAATGAAAAATATGGGATTACCGTTGTATAAAATGGGGTCACCAAAGAGAGATTCCTCTCCTGTTAGTGTATCCAGATCATGTTGCCAGACCAGAAGGCTGGTAGTATCTGGGCAATTGGTACATGGAGGAGGGGACGGCATCATTTCTTTCCCACAACTCATGAGTAGGACCAAAAGTAAGATAGATAGCATCTTTTCCATCATTTATCCAATTTGAAGTATTTGTCAACATCACCGTTATATATTGCATCCAATGCCTTTTTTAATTCAGAATCATTCTTCATTTGCATGTGGCCTGATCCTTTCATCAATCTAGGTGGATACTTTGGATTGGGCAACGCCATAGCCGATTCACTCGTCACCAACCCATCTGAAGTTGTATTTACAAACTCAAATACAGGCTCCTCTAAATTATAACATTTTGTATATGGTTGCAAGTATTGATCGCAGGTTGTGTTACAGGGCACTTCATACATCATTTCAACAGATGGCGCATTCGGGTCATTCGCAACACAGTAGCAATAGCAAATGGTCTCACCGGAAGGCACTACACCTTTACTGCCAATAAGCACCTTCCAGCGGTCATTCAAATTATCAAACCAGGTCACGCCACGTTGCCATGCGGCAGCGTTGGCTTGTGCTTGAACAGAATATGCATAATACTCCAACTTTTTTGAAGTGCTTTTAGCCATCAAGGCCTTTTCCATCATGGACTTTGCAACTTCATTGTTGGACTCCACTTTGTTGGTATACTTATCTAAAAGTTCATGAGCTAGATCGAGGGCGTCATCATCCATTTGATCTGCCCCCATCAGCGGATAGTCAATAGAGTTTGTATGAAGCGAGAAAAGGAACCGGATTGCCATATCATCGTTGTCATCAAATTCCTCTCCATAAAATGCAACCGAATGTAGGTCAGAGCCTGGAGCAGGAATATTTACCACTTCTTCCAAATCTGAATTTCCTGGAACAAGGATTTTTTCTATTGGCATGGAATAACTAATCTTTGCTATTTCAATACCTATGGAAGAGGCAAGTGAACAGACTGATTCAATTATTTTATCAAAATCTACCCAAAAGAGCATTGCTTGCAACACTTTTAAAAGGCCATTTTTTGTGAGTAGGTCTTTTACTGGCCCTGCCAGGAGTTCTGTACAAGCTAATTTTATAAAATACTCCAGTTGATAAGGAGAATTGATTTTAATATCAGCAAGTTTTGCGCCTAAGTGAGGAGAACCGAATGTGACAATTCCTCCATACGGCTTTACAGTTTCTTGTTTATTTTCATACTTCTGCTCTGTGAATCTTGCAACCAAACCACCCAAGCTATGGGCGATAATAAAATCTTCACGCAATTCTTCCTCCATTTCTGGATTATTTTTCTTACCTGGATCAAGAACATCATATACATATTGGGCAGCGTCATGGATGTCTCCTACTTGAAGTTCAGTATATTGGATAGTATTATTGGTGACATGATCTCCCCAATTATCAGTGGTATATCTTGTTGCCTTTATCCATGATGATTTGTCTCCCCCTAATCCATGGACCCAATGGATTTTTCTTTTTCGTTCCGGATTTGGAGTAATCGGAGGAGCTGGAGGAGCTGTTGGCGGTACTGGAATCACTCTTTGAAAGGATTCTGGAGAAAAGTCATATAGGCGGGTATCACATTCATCGGATTGTGCCATTGCGGTGAATGACTGTAGAGAAGTGATTAAGATGATAAGGAGATATAGATGCTTTTTCATGACATGGTGATTAGTTGGTGATGATAAAAGATTCAGTTTGGGACAGGTCATCGGTTTCCAATTTGATAAAATAAAGCCCTTTCGTGAACTTTGAAGTATTCAATTGGATCGATTGATTCTGACTCTGAAAGTAAAACTGCTGTACAGTTATTGGTTGGCCCAATGCATTTGTAAATGTTATAGAGACATTCTTTCCAATGAACTTATTAGGAACACTAATATTTAGAATGTCCCCTTTTAAGGGATTGGGGTAAACGGTAAAGTCGTTATTTGAATAATCAGAATGGTCATTTCGGGGGTTTGCGCCCATGCCTTCATATACATAATCTGAGTATTCTTCAATTGTTATTTTCTTTGCGCAAATGCCACCGAGGAGGACCAGATCTTCTTCTATAACAATTGCTTTTAATAGATCTAATGCAGCACTTTCTTCACTGGTGTAATATTTTGTGATTCGAATGAAACCATCCCCGGATTGGAGAGGTGACACTGAAACAATCGTCTTGTTGTTCTTGTCCCAGATCTCACTTTGGTTATCAAATGAATACGTGAGGGTTTGCTGGTCATCACTCCAGGAAATATTGCCAAATACCGGTGTAGAGCTATTTATTTGATCATTATTGGGCATGGAAAATGTATATCCATGTAGAAATCCATATTCAAGGGCCACTTCTTTATTAGACAAATAGTTTGTCGAGTCTTCATGGTCATACTGGACGAAGCGGTCACTTGGGCTGGATTTTTGTTTGTCTAGTTGTAGATGGATTCCATCATTGTCATGTATTCTGAGCGATGGGACTTTGTACCACTTTGGATATGCATTTATGTGGGATATCAGTTCATAAGTGGTTATCAGGTTATCGTTTAGATCAAGATATGAGTGAATCTTCTCCACTTTTTCCCGTTTTTTCAGCCCCACCAGATCGATAGGGTTGATATCTTCCCAGGTCGTACCCTGTTGGATCTTATAGTAGGATTTGGTGAATACAGTCACCTCCAGATCGGTGACCTGAGGGATTGAAGGGGGAAGGGTCGACTGTGCCAGGGAGGCCAGGGCAAAAAGCCCTATCAGGACCATCGTGTACATCGTTTTCATAAGAGCATGATTTGGAGTAAAGAAATGAGTGTCTGTTCTTCAGATCTGATGTTCCAAATTTCAAGCTGCAAATGAATAGATGAAAGAAATTTAATGTTTGAATTAGCAAACTATCAAGAATTATTCCTTATATTAAACAATGAAAATCGATTTATTCCGCGTTTTAGACAATTGCGAATGACAGCTATCTAATACACATTGAAAATCAAGTGGCTATGATCAAGATGTACCAACGCTCGAAGTTTGATCTACTCAAGGACAAATGCCGCAAAGAAGGAATTGATCTGGTGCAAACCATGATGCAAGTCCTTTCCCTGGACAAGAGTGCCATTTACAAACGCCTGGATGGTTCCAAAATCCTCAACCTGGATGAAGTGATCAAGATCCAGGATCACTTCCAACTACCGGAGTATTTCTTCACCAGCCACACCTCTACGGTCATCCCGTTTCGGTTTGGGATGATCCAGCACCAACCGGAAACAATCGTAGGGTATCTCACACCGATACATGATCAATTGATGCAATTGCAACAACTCGATGATGTGTCCATCACTTATGCCAGCAGTGAGATCCCCTTGTTCAATTATTTCCAGTTTTCCGAACTGACCTATTTCAAGTTCTATATCTGGGCCCGAACGATCTGGGAAATGCCCCATTATCGCAATCGCAAGTTTGATGTGAGCACCGTCTTGACCTCGGAAGAGAGTCGGATCAAGGAAGTTGTAGGGCAACTGCAACAGGCGTATGCCTCCATTCCCTCTACGGAATATTGGTCCATCAACATCCTGGATAATACGATCAACCAGATTCGATTCTATGCGGAGACCGACAATTTCACAAACGCACGGATGTCCAAAGTGCTGATCGAACAATTGGAACAATTGGTGGAGAAAATGGAAGAAACCGCACGTGTCGGTTGTAAATCAGGTCATGAAGATGTCCAGTTTCATCTCTACCACAATGAGATCACCCATACCAACAATACCATCCTGGTCGAACGGGATGGGCATCCCATCCAAACCTATTGTTCCTTCGACAACCCCAATTTTCTGTCAACCGATTATTCCGACTTCTGTATCTACACCCGTCGCTGGTTTGACAAACTTCGCAAAGGTTCTACCTACCTTTCTGTCGCCGGTAGTCGCCAGCGAGTGAAGTATTTCCGGGAATTGCGGCGACGTCTGGCCGAAGGAAAAACGGTATTGGGATATGCATCATAAAACATGTTTTTTATTGGGATGGATTTCGCTCTTCCTGCTCACAGGATGTTCCATTCGCTCGACTACCCGACGGGCAACGGTCACCCAATGGCATAAGGTCATCCTGAAAGAAGACCCACCGGCCCTGTTCTTGTATTGGGATATACACGATACCGACGACCTGTGGAACACCACCCTGGGCGACGTACCCGCACTTCGTGATTATCGGGACACCCTGCGTATGGTCCTGGGCGAAGAACGGCTGGAGCGGGCCATTCGGGAAGAAGCCACCCGGACGTTGAGCCGAGATGAATTGGAAGGTGTAGAAGACGGCGACCGGATCAATGCCCTGCTGGTCCATACCGGCACGCTGGGCCAGATCCGGAAGATCAACCTGCTCGAAGCAGAGATCCTCAACCATCAACTGGCGCGTTATCCCCTGTTCAGTCACCCCACCGAATTTCACGGGTTTATCGCCCGCCACCGTGGGTTGAAAAAGGTGCGTGTCTATGTAGCGGCCAGTGATACAGAGTGGCCCCCTCGGCCGCATGTGTTACTGGATCAGCTGGACATCGACATGCGGGTGGGCTGGACCCTCGACTATCACCTGCACAATCACTACTGCAAGGCCGACAAGGATTACCTGGGTATCCTGGCACCCAGTCTGGCAGATGCCCAGTATTATAAAATGCTGGCCGGAGAGTTTCAGGTCAAAAAGGCCCTGATCACCAACGGGTATCATACCGTGGTGATCGACCAGAGTGAATTCGCAAAATTTGAGTCGCATTAAGTAGAAAAGTGCCTGACCTGTTTATTTCGTAATTTGAGAGAACAACATGCTCTCCAAATGATGAAGTCTTACACAGTTTCCTTGTTCCTTTTGTTTTGTTTTAGTGTGGGTTTGCAAGCGCAGGACTCCACAGTCATCCACACTATCGACAGCTTACTGACGGAGGCGGGACAACTGGCCAACCAGCAGCAATTTGAGGCCTCCTATGCAGTGAATGCCACTGCTGAAGAACTGACCTTGCAGCACTTTTCCGATCAGTCTTCCTATTATGGTCGTTGCCTGAGGATGAGGGGGCGATCCCTGATGTTTGACAATCGATTCCCTGAAGCGGACAGTATTCTGAACGTGGCCCTGTCGATCCTGAGAACAACCCTCGGCCCGGAGCATGAGCATATTGCGTCCTGCCTGAATGTTTTCAGTGTACTCTACAATAAAACATTCAGACAAGAACTCGCCATAGAAGCGGGGCTTGAAGCCGCAGATATGCAGGAGAAAATCCTCGGAGAAACGCATATAGCTCTGTTGTCTACGCTGACGAATCTGGCAGGTAGTTATCAGGACCTGGGGAGGTACGAGGAGGCAGAAGAGACCTATTTGAAGATCAAAGGAATCTATGAGAAAACCGGTCAAACAGAGATAGTACAGTACACCTATTTGCTGAACAATTTCGGGTTGATGTACAGAGATATGGGTCGACTCAATGAATCGGAAACGCTTTTGCGGACGTCCAGAGATATCCGAAAAAGAGTCCTGGGAGAGACCCATGCATTATACGGACACAGCCTGGCCAGTCTGGGTAATCTGTATCAGGATATGGGGTATCTCGAACAGGCCGAAAAGATGCTGCGCCAATCCCTGGATATCCAGGCAGCGGCCCTGGGACCGGATCATCCCCAAGTGGCCGTTCCCTGCCACAATCTGGCTACGTTGTACACCACCATGGGCAACTATGATCAGGCAGAACAACTATTCCTTCGGGCCCAAACCATCTGGGTCAATGCCCTGGGCCCAGACCATCCCAATAACGGGTATTGCCTCAACAGCCTGGCTGGGTTGTATGAAACACTCGGCCGGGATGAGCATAGTGAAAAGATGTACCTGGAGGCTGCGAGCCTGTTTGAAAAGGCCTTCGGGAAATCCCACTTTCTGTATGCGCAGGTCAGACAGGGTCTGGGCATTTACTATGCCAATCGTCAGCAGTATGAGCTGGCGGAACCGTTGCTTCGCGAAGTCCTGGATATTATGACCGAAGCCCTGGGCAAGACGAACACTCAAGTGTTAGGAGGTCGCATCAACCTGGCGAATTTGCAGATCAAAATGAACTTATGGGACCAAGGTCAGCAGCTGTTAGTTGAGGCGCGAACCATTTTTGAGGAGGATCTTCTAGATACCAGCCATCCATACTACCTCAATTGTCTGACTGCACTGGCATCCATTGCCAAGCATCGAGGAGATTTTGGACAGGCGGTCTCCCTCTATGAGACGGTGAAAGAAAACAGAAAGGCAGCATTTGGGCCCGAGAACCTGGAGTATGCCTATAGCTGTTTTGATCTGGCACATGTCCAGGAGATCCAGGGGAGTACCGCAGCGTCTATTGAAGGCTTTGAGACCTATACGACCGTCGCCAAAACCTATTTGACGAATGCGGTTTCCTTTTTATCAGAAGAGGAATTGTTTGCCTACACAGCCACGTTCGAACGTGATCAAGCCATCCTTTATGCCAGCATTCAGCATCGTAAAGATCGGGGTGTTGAGACCGGGAATCTGACCGGGATCGGATACAATGTGGCCCTGTTTCAAAAGGGATTTCTGCAGACAGCCGCTGCCCGGCTGAACACTCTTGCGGGTCAATCACCGGAAACCCGGGAATTGTCAGATGCCATCAAGGGATTCAAGCGACGATTGAACAAAGAAATCACCAGGCAGATCGAAGACCGCAATTCCAAACTGATCACCGAATTAAAAGATTCCATCACTCTGGTGGAAAAAGGCCTGGCCCGCCTGCTGGCCGGACAGACAGAAGGTCTGCAGCCGGTCGACTGGAAGGAAGTCCAGGCAGCCATGGCCCCCGGCGAAGTCGCCATTGAATTTATCCAGTTTGAACGCCGCTTGTTCGAGCGTTCCGACAGTATCCAGATCGCCGCCCTGCTCCTCAAGCCGGGCCAGGATGAACCTCTCTATGTGCCCATCACCGAACAGCAGAATCTGGCCCGCTACCTGGAAAGTAAGACCGACCGAAAAGCCGACTATGTCAATGAGCTGTATGCCTGGGCCGAACGGGGCCTGATCAATGATGAAGAGGAGGGTCTTTCGCTGATCGAGTTGATCTGGTCGCCGCTGGCTCCCCATCTGGCGGATGCCACGCGACTCTATATCGCTTCTGCCGGCCTGATCCATCGGATCAACCTGGGTGCCCTGCCCGTCAGTGACGAGGAGGTCCTGGCCGATAGGTACCAGATCGTCATGCTGACCAGCACCCGCCAGATCGTGGGCAGAACAGGATCAGCAAACCAACCCGCTTCGGCCTGGGTGTTCGGCGGAATTGCCTTTGATCCGGATACCCTGGCGAACGATCCGGTAACGGATGACCTGATGGCTAGCCGGGCCACACCCACGCCACAGACAGAAAACGCCACCAGGGGTGAATCCTGGGCAGCCCTGAAGTGGACCGACAAGGAGAGAGAGCAAATAGCCGGAACGCTGCGGGAGAATCGCCTGACCGTCACGGAGTGGTCCGGTCATGAAGCCCGGGAAGAAGTCTGCAAGACATTGGGTTCCGACCAGCAAACCTCCCCATCAGTGCTGCATCTGTCTACTCATGGGTTCTTTTTCCCAGACCCCACGGCCCAGTCGGAGGACCTGAGCGGAGAGCCGGTGTTTCGCAAGTCGGACAACCCTATGATCCGATCTGGACTACTGCTGGCCGGTGCGAATTACGCCTGGCAGCATGGACATCCCCGGGCAGAAGGCATCGAAGACGGTATTCTCACTTCGGATGAGATCAGTCAGCTCAACCTGTCCAATACCGAACTGGTGGTCCTCTCTGCCTGCGAAACCGGCCTGGGAGACATTGAAGGCAACGAAGGGGTCTATGGCCTGCAGCGGGCGTTCAAGATTGCCGGCGCGAAATACCTGATCATGAGTCTATGGCAGGTACCCGACCGGGAGACCATGCAGTTTATGACCACCTTTTATCGCAACTGGCTGAGCGAAGGTGAGTCAAAAAAGATGTCCATCCCGGATGCTTTTCGGAAGACGCAACTCGAAATGCGGGACCGGTTTTTTAATCCGTATTCCTGGGCGGGGTTTGTGCTGGTGGAGTAATCTGAAAATTAGAACAGCCTTTTAGGAAGCCATTTCAAAATACCGGAATTGTATTGGAGCCATGCTTCCGAATTAACTTCAAAAGATGGAATACCTGTTTGTTCTCCATTTCGGGAAATAGAGAAAATGTACTATTTTCCAAACAAAATTGGAGAATATGCGCATCCGGGCCCCATTCATTTTGCGATATGCCTGTGTGTTGGGCATGATTTCGGTATCGCTGACTACCGTTCTCAGCCAGAACGAAAGATCAAAAGAAATAGACTCACTCTTTCATCTTCAGGATGAATTCATGGCAGAACAGAAGTTCTCTGAAGCCATGGCAGTACTGGAATCTCTGTCGGTAATCCTCGAGGCCCAGGAGGGGGACCCGGGGTTGATGCATGCCCGCCTGGCTAACGCCCGAGGTAAAATACATGAAAAGAATGCCGCCTATCCTGATGCAGAAGTGGAGTACCGCAAAGCGTTGGGTATTCAAGAGGTGATCCTGGGAGAGGAAGATTTAGACTATGCTGAAACCGTGAATAATCTGGGCATCTCTCTGATGTTCCAGGAGCGGTTTGAAGAAGCACGGGAAAGCTATCTGAAAGCAGGGAACATTCGCAAAAATATTCTTGGTGAACATCACCCGGATTATGCACGCAGCCTGAATAATGTGGCCAACACATATCTCTACCAGGGCGATTTTGCACAAGCCGAAGCACAGTACCTCAAGGCCAATGAGATTCGGGAAAAATCATCTGGCCCAAATACGGAACAATATGCGGGCACCCTGATGAATCTGGCCTCTCTTTATTTATATCAGGGCAGAGCAAACCGGGCGGCAGATTTTATTGATCAGGCATGTTCGACGTATAAAAATACATTGGGGGATGGCCATATCAAATATGCCATTTGTCTTTCCAATCTTGGAAATGTGCAAAACAGTCTGGCAGAGTATGACCAGTCAGCAGAGAACTACCGCAAGGCCGAAATGATATTTCATCGGCATTTGCCATCTGAACATCCTGACATTCTCCTGTGTAAAGAAGGCCAAATAGCCTCCTATCAGCACAAGGGTTATCTGGAACTGTACAGAGACAAAACAATGGAGATACTAGAAGTAAGGCGACGAACTCTGGGCGAAAACCATACTGAGTATTTGAACAGTTTGGCAAACGTAATTCAAATTTTTCAGGAATTGGGAGAGTTGGACAAAAGTGAAACGTATATTCAGCAGCTTGTTACGACCAGGATATTGAAACTGGGTGAGGATCACCCCAATACCCTGGAGGCTGAAATGATTAAATCCAGTTTCCTTTCCTCTATTGGTGATTTGGAAGAGGCTATTCGTATTGATGAAAAAGTTATTACTAAATATAAGAACTTGGAAAGTGCTTCTCCATTTGTATTGGCTCAGTATTACGATAAATTAAGCCATCATTTACTCAATAACTTGCAACCTGCCAGGGCCGATTCATTTAGCAGAATGGCGGTGGAGATTTATACGCGTCAGGAGGATGGTGATGTCTTTAGTCTGATACAGGCTATGGAGCATCTGGCGATGGCAAACGCAAGAATGGGACGTTATCAGGAGGCAAGATCCTGGTTTGAAAAGTCTATCGAAAAGAGCATCAATCAGGTTGGAGAATGGTCTCCTGCTACAATTACCAAAAAGGCGAATTATCTCATGATGCTTCATCGGTCTGGGGAGTTGGCGGATGCAGATGTGCTGGTGAATAGCCTTGTTGAGTATTTGAGTCGAACTAATTTGACCGATTTTGAAACAAGAAACTATCTCATCGGTGTATTATTAACACATTCCCACATTACAAAAGACTATTCTAACGTGTATGCCTATGCACAGGAGTTGTATCAATCGCAGGTTCAACGAATGAATAGAGGGTTCAGTCATTTGTCTGATGCCGAAAGAGAAAATTTTATTCAGAATCAATTGGGTCCACATCTGGGGAGTATTGCATTGTTGGCTGCCAGGGCTGGCAACAATGAATTAAATGCCATTGTATACGATATGGCATTGGTGATGAAGGGAGCACAACTTCGCAGCAGAAAAAATACGTTGCTCTATATTCTTCAGCAGGAAGATGAGGAGTCCTATGTGCAGTATGCGAAACTGATGGGTGTCCGACGAGCATTGGCAGCCGCTTATGTCGATTCGGATTATGATCCAGCCAAGCTGAACCAATTGGAGCAACAACAGTCTGAACTGGAGAAAGAACTCGCACGACGTTCATCAACGTATCGAACATCTGCGGACAGTAAAGGGCTTACTCATCAGGAAATCCAGAAACAACTTCAGTCTGGAGAAGCAGCTGTGGAATTCATTCTCTATCCTGAAGAATCCGATAGAGCTAATCCGGTTTATCGGTATGGGGCATTAGTCATGAAATGGAATGAACCTGGTGTCGACTTTGTGGATCTTTGTTCTGAATCAGATCTGGAAGATGTCCTGTCATCGGGTTCGGAAGATGGAAATCATCACCTGGCCACACTGTATACTGCCAGGGGCCTCCAGCCAGAGAAGAGGTTGTCGACCTCCAGGGAATTGTACCCGTTAATTTTTCAACCACTGGAACAAGTCCTGTCTTCGATTCAGACTATCCATTATTCACCCGTCGGACTTCTGCATCGGTTGAATCTGGGTGCTGTTCCTATAGATCGCCAGGGATATGCAATGGATCGCTATCAATTCAATCGCATGTCCAGTACGGGTATGATCGCACATAAAAACCAACCCGAACAAATCACTTCGGAGGATCTGGCGATTGTGGTGGGCGGAATTGATTATGATGAAGCTACAGAGGTGATCTCGGATGCTTCCATATCTGAAACGCTGTCAGATGCTATTCGTGGACCTATCCAGTCTGGTATCCATCGCGGAAATGTCGGCCAGAAGGGATGGGCTTTCCTGGAAGGTACCCTGGAGGAATCGGAACAGATCCGTGAAATTATGGAATCAGCAGAATTGAAATGTACCGTTTATTCCGGGAAAGATGCAACCGAAGACAGGATCAAGAAACTGGGAAGATCGGGCAGGCTCGGGCGGGTTTTACACGTGGCTTCACATGGATATTTTTTCCCCGACCCGAAAGGCCATGAACAGGTCTATCAACATCAATTTTCCATGTCGGATCATCCGATGATCCGTTCCGGTCTGATCCTTTCTGGTGCCAACCGGGTCTGGTTGGGAGGAGAACAACCTTCCGAACAAGAGGATGGTGTGCTGACCGCCCTTGAAATCAGTCAGATGAACCTGACCCGAACAGAGCTCGTCGTCCTTTCGGCCTGCGAGACGGGCCTGGGTGATATTCGTGGTGAAGAGGGAGTATACGGCTTGCAACGAGCGTTCAAGATCGCCGGAGCGAAATACCTGATCATGAGTCTATGGCAGGTACCCGACCACGAGACCAAGGAATTTATGACCACCTTCTACCACAACTGGCTGGGAGCACACGATGCGAGAAAGATGACTATCCCGGATGCATTCAGAAAAACGCAACAGGAAATGAAAGAACGATTTGGCGATCCGTATTCCTGGGCTGGGTTTGTGCTGGTGGAGTAAATATTAAGGCGGAAGGTAGAAGTGGGAAAGCGGAACAAAATGACCACTAAGGCACTAAGAGGATTATAAGGGTGAAATAGAAATTCAACTAGAGAGCAGGAGGGAATTCTGAAGTGGAAGTAGTACACTAAGAGATTTTATACCACAGAGTCGCACAGAGTCTCATGGTCTCACAGTCTCCAATACACCACAGAGGGCACAGAGTCACACAGAGTTCTAATAAAGAAAAGGTCCTTTGTGCCTCTTTGAGCCCTTCGTGTCTTAGTGGCAAAAAATCGTCGCCTGTCCAATAGGAGATCTTGCAAAAGTAAACTTCCCTTCATCACTCAGTCCCTCCGTCTCTTCGTCTCCAATACACCACAGAGGACACAGAGTTTCACAGAGTCTCATTTTCTCACAGTCCCACAGTCTCCGATTTACCACTAAGCCACTAAGAGGCTTATAGCGGTGGAATAGAAATTCTGCTAGAGAGCTTGAGGGTGTTCTGAAGTGAAGGGAGTCCCCGGACGCTTGCGGTCCGGATCCAGACATCCCGCAGAAAGCGGGATCGTCTGGGCACTAAGAAATCCTGGAGCAATTAAATTCTCTTCGTCTCTGCGTCCCTCCGTCTCTTCGTCTCCAATACACCACAGAGAGCACAGAGTTTCATGGTCTCACAGTCTCCAATACACCACAGAGAGCACAGAGTTTCATAGAGTCTCATTTTCTCACAGTCACACTGTAAAGCCTGTTATTACATTGACCCCTGAGGGGTCACATGTTTGTAACCGGACGGATCCATGTAGATCGACCCTGGAAGGGTCGCATGTACACCCTGAAAACGAAGGACTCCCCCTGTTTTGTCGATCAAATGCTCGATCACGTCTATCATTCCTGGGTTTGGCATGTAAATACTGTATTATGGAATAATTAAATCCAACGCGCTAAAAAACCCCCATATGAAATTAGCTGAAGCCACCGAACTGTTCGAATGCTTGAGGGAAGAAGCAACCAGAAAATCCGAGATCAAAATGTACGATCAGTTTATCGGGATCATTCTTGATCTGGAGGACAGGGAATTCACCATCGAAGAAATGCAATCCATTGAAGTAAAACTGGATGATCTGGACCTGGCAGCCAATCCGAAGAATAGAAAAAAATATTACAGAAAGAGGCTTGAAGAATTTAAAAGTTATTTGAAAGACAGATTTTCGTTGATTACGGAAGGCTACTATACGGGTATCGGGCTGGCCCTGGGCATTGCATTTGGTGCTGCCGCCGGTTCAATATACGGGATGGAAAATGGCATATCCCTGGGATTGATCGCCGGGCTATTGATCGGTGCAACCCTGGATGCACAAGCCAAAAAACAGAATCGCGTTTTAGGCTTATAGAAATGGGCTTTAGATTTGACATCTTGAAATAGAACCAGTCATAATCCCAGCCTCCTGATCGGTCGGATAAATACAAATGAGAACATATGGAGCTGAAAACCATCTTTCGTCAATTCGACTTTAACCTGGCCTATGCACGGGCATTGGTTGCCGATGTCACAGATGATCAGATGACCGTGATTCCGGCTGCAGGATTGGTCAACCATCCGGCCTTTACGCTGGGCCACCTGATTTCCGGGTGTGCTGTGCTGGCAGAAGACCTGGGTGCGGAGGTCCTGATGCCGGAGGGCTGGGCCGAGCTGTTTCTCCGCAAAGGCCCCGGCGACCCTCGGATGCCTGAGCCGGACAGCGGGCAATACCCTTCCAGAGAGGCCTTGCTACAGGAACTGGAAAGCCAGCACAACCGAATCAAATCCCTCCTGCTGAACATGGATTTGGAAAAACTCAAGCAGCCGCTCACCTGGCGCTTCAGCGCCTTCATGCCCACCCTGCTGGATGTGGTGGTGTTTATGTGTGTCAATCACGAGGCCATGCATCTGGGGCAGCTGGCGGCCTGGCGCCGGGCCATGGAACTGCCCTCTGCTCTGGGACGGATGTAGATCCCCCTTCGGCCGGGACTTTGTATATTGGAGAGATTGCTTCACCATCTGACCCGTTTTGAAAAGTACAGCCACGACCATTGATGCGTATTTATTGGAAGTCCCCGAAAATCGATTGCCTGCATTGATATCCCTTCGGCAATTGTGCCAGAAACACCTGCCAGATCATGTCGAAGACATGACCTACAATATGCCCTCCTATTCGGCAAATGGCCAGGTAGAAGTGGCTTTCGCCAGTCAGAAGCAACATATCTGCATCTATTTTCTTATTCACTCAGTCATGCTGAACAACCAGGACCGCCTGAAAGGCCTTAACCATGGAAAAGGATGCATTCGGTATGCCAATCCGGAGAAGATCGACTTCCAGCTCATCGCCGATTTACTGGATCAGACTCGCACTGCAGAGGAGCGAATATGTTCGTAGATAGTGTCTTCTGGTAGATTATCGAATATCATGAGAGGGCAATTCATACTGATTATTCTGCTTTTTGGCCTGGGTTCATTTGCTATGGAAATAGGATGGAGGGTCTCCACAATTCCAGGTCATCCTGTTCAACCCCCGAACCCACCCCAAAGGAAACAGGAATTTGATCTGGATCACCAAAACACAGTATGGAGTAGAACGAGTTCGGGCGAAGGCATGTCCGGGATGGATAGTACTGAGATTTGTACCACCTATCATCTGGCATTTCACGCCGAACAACTATACCGGTCACGAGTCCAGCTGGACGAAGCAGTAGATCTGTATATACAGGCCCTGGACCAGGGACTGAACAGTGGCTCCATCATACTCGATGCCCTAACTGCAGCGAACGGAATTGAGGATTTCGAATCTGCTAAAACCGTTATCCAATATGGATTGCAATTGGGATTTACCTGTGCTGATTATAATCGGCTTTGGCCTCATGTGGGAAACAACCAGGATTATGATCATTTAATCAACTCGGCGGACACCAGTTTTTACATCAAGATTTATGAAAGTAGGCTGGTGGATTCATTGATTTCTCAACTGGCGGCAATGTCAGAAAGAGATCAACTCTATCGTAGCAGGGATGAATTCGAAGATCATTTGCAAAGACAATTGGATAGTTTGAATTGGTCAGCATTAAAAACTATGGTCCAATCTCTGGGATACCTTCCTACCCGCACCCAGCTAGGCATGGATGGATCAAGTGATTTGAGCCTCCTCTTTCATCACATGGATAAAAATGAATTAGAATGGTTTCTGCCGTATGTCATTCAAAATATTCAGGAATATGAATCTGACATGGGGTCCACAGTATTGTATCAACTGGAGCGGGTGGGCATGGCGGACAATATGCTGTATACCATTTCTGAGGATTTAAAAATTCAGGAATACGCACCACGGACCATTATGCAAAACGGCATAGCCTGTCAATCGTTTGGTGAAAAGTTTTTCATCCGACACCGGGGAGACAAGAAAAATTATTATATTCCTTTTGACCCTGGTTTTCCACTTGTGGAGACGAATAGAATTCGAAGATTGTTTTGCCTGGATAGCATCCAGTCCTCCATGAAGAGATGGCCCTGGATCGAAACGTTGACCATCAGCGAATTTGAACAAAAATTTACGAACCTGAAATGATGTGAATTTGGAAAGGGAGAATACGCAAAGAAGATGGGTTCTGCCAGCACAAAACAAGATTATTAGACTGGACGTACACTATGAGAAGCAAATTTGCCAATAAAGATTAAACCGGACACAGATGGCCTGCACACAAGCATTCATTGATTATATCGTCGAGCAGCTTGCCGGCATTCGGGATCTCGTTGCGAAACCGATGTTTGGCGAATACGGCATCTGGGCCAATGGAAAGTTTTTTGCGCTGATCTGTAATGACCAGTTGTTTATCAAACCCACGGCCAATGGTCGACAGTATATCGGCCGGGTCACGGAAGCGCCCCCGTACGACGGCGCTAAAAACTACTTCCTCATCGAAGAAAAACTGGACAATAGTCATTGGCTCAGCCAGCTGGTCCGGGTGACCCTGGAAGAACTTCCTGCACCCAAACCGAAGAAAAAGAAAAACTGAACAGGAGTACGCGCTGAAAAAATAAGGAATATGTATCCTATAAAAACCCTGACCTGGTTTTTACTCCTGTCCATGATTTTTTCCTCCTGCCAGGACCAACAACAGGTTGCTTCGCAGTCACCTGAACCAACGCCTTCATTCCGTTCCACCGGGCCAGTCGGAGGCCCTTTTGAGAATGGTGACTTTTACCTGATCGGCCTGCCAGAGCATATTCCTCCCGTTGATACCAGTCCAGGTTGGGATCAGCCGGGACAGAGGCTTCTCATCCAGGGCACGATTTATCATCAGGACGGTCAAACACCCGCACCGGGCGTTGTGATGTATTATTATCATACGGATATCCAGGGCGTCTATGCCAACCGGGAAGGACTGGATCCGCAAGTGGTTCGGCATGGCTATATCCGTGGCTGGGTCCAGTCGGATGACAATGGACATTACGCCATCTATACGGTCTGTCCGGGACCCTATCCCGGGACAGATTTTCCGGCGCATATCCATCCGGCTATTAAAGAGCCGGATATTGAAAATGCATATTACATCGACGAGTTTGTTTTTGATGATGACCCATTACTCACTCCGGAAAAGCGGTCGGAAATGGAAAATCGTGGTGGTAGCGGGATTCTGACCTGTATCCAACGTGAAGACCTGCTTGTAGCGGATCGAGACATTATTCTGGGACGGAACATTCCAAATTATCCGACATCTGCTCGGGACTGAAGAATTCCGTTCGCGAAGAGAGAGAACCATTCACCACTTCCAGGGGGTTATACCTTGCTTACTCCAGACACATGACGAAGATACTGCCAGACGGTATGCCAGAGATTTACGAGATGAAGACCATTACCTACCGGGGGAAGGTGGTCTTTGAGAAAGTAGTCATGTCCGCACAGTTCAAACGTTTTCCAAAATTTTTCCAGGAAGATGAGGCCTGCTTCCTGTTTCTTACCAAAGGGGCCTTTCAATTTCGGACACCTACCAATCTCCTGTCGTTCCGGGAAGGCGATGCCATGCTGGCCAAGTGCGGCAACTATTTCTTTGAAGAGGTCACCACCAATCCCCATGCGCCGGCAGCAGTCATGTCTGCCGTCGGGGGATATTTTCAACCGGAGATCGTCAAGGGGTTTTTCAACACGGACCTGTCCATCCAGACCTTCCAGCGCAATTTCGATACCACCAAGCTGGACGTGGAACCTTTGATGAGATCCTTTGTGGAGAGCATAGACTATTTGCTGGATCACCCCGCACTGGCCGACCCCGATCTCGTTGCCAACAAGATGAAAGAGCTCCTGCTTTTGTTGAGCAAGTCCGAGCAGGCCACGTCCATCAACGACTTTGTGGCCTCCCTCTTTGTCCCCTTTGAATATGACTTCAAGGAGATCATTCAGAAAAACCTCTACGCCAACCTGACCCTGGAAGAATATGCCCGCCTCTGCAATTGCAGTATCGCCACGTTCAAGCGAAAGTTTAAAGAACATTTTGATGAAAGCCCTGCCCGATATATTCTGATGAAGCGATTGGAAAGATCGGCCCAAATGCTCAGCATCGACAGCATGCCGATCGGCGTGATCGCCTTCGAAAGTGGCTTTGACAATGTGTCCAATTTCAACAGGGCCTTCAAGAAACACTACCAGCAAACCCCTTCAGAGTATCGTTTGAGCTAAAAGGACAAATCCTTGAGCCTCTGGGAAAAGCAGAAGGGGGTTCCACCTCTGCATCTTTGTGTTGTCATTTGAATTTGATCAAAAAAACAACAGAAGATGAAGACGATCCATAAAACCATCCTGATCACGGGCGCCAACAGCGGCCTGGGCAAAGAAGCGGCCCGGCAGTTGGCCGGCCTGAAAGAGACCGAACGCATCTTTCTCGGTTGTCGCAATGAGGCGAAAGCCATTGCGGCCAAAGCAGACCTGGAGCAGGCGACCGGTCGATCCATTTTCGAAATCGTGTTGATGGATGTGTCCAGCGTGGAATCGGTGCGATCAGCAGTAGCCGGTCTGGATCAGCCTGTTGATGCCCTCATCATGAATGCCGGCGGTATGGGCGGGAAAGCACCTGGACAGTTGACCAGCGATGGGGTTACCCGGATGTTCGCAGCCAATGTGCTCGGTCATGTGGCCTTGCTGGATGAATTGCTGAAGACGAAGAAGTTGAATGATGTGGCCGTGTTTGCCGGTTCTGAAGCCACCCGGGGAGTGAAGAAAATGGGGATGAAACGGCCAAAATTGGAGGCAGGTTCCGTAGAGGAACTGGCCACGGTGATCGATGGATCTTTCTTTGGAAAGAAGTTTGATCCCATGCAGGCTTACGGCTACATCAAGTATTTAGGCACCCTGTGGATGTCCGCACTAGCCAGGAAGCATCACAATCTGAAGTTCATTACCATGAGCCCCGGCAATACCAGTGGTACTGCTGTGATGGACGACCTGCCGTTCCTGATGCGGGGCATATTCAAAAAGATCATGATGCCATATATCATGCCCATGATGGGGATCGTTCACTCCGTTGAGAAGGGCGCCCAGCGGTATGTCACCGCGATCACGGATCCGTCACTGAAAAGTGGGGTTTTCTATGGGAGTAAACCCAATGCCCTGACCGGACCGATCATGGACCAATCCACAATCTTTCCACAGTTGAATGACCATCGTATTCAGGATAACGCTGAAGCAGCCATCCTTCGATTTATCCGCTAGCATCATATCCTGTCTATCTTGTGAGTGACATCCAGAACCCTGTGGTGTATGTCTGGATGTCACCTTTTTCATTTGATATGTGCTCATGAATACCCTTCCCTATTCAAGTCTTCCGCCCGTTCCCACGGAAATATCCACAACCAATGTTTTATCCAGGATGATCGACGGACTGGGATTTCGATATCGCTGGGCGACCGAAGATCTGACAGAAGAAAATCTCCAGTTCAGACCGGTGGAGAGCAGCATGTCCATCCAGGAGGTGATGGTGCATATCTATGATCTGGCGTACAGCACCAACCGGATCTTCGGCGGCGAGGTAGAAAAAGACAACAGCATAAACCAGATACGAGAACGGACCTTGCAATTGATCACTGCACTCAGCAAGCGTCTCCTGATGATGGATGACCGGCAATTTGAATCCCTGGTCACCAAAGAAGCCAGATATCCGTTCTGGTACTGGCTCAATGGTCCTGTTGCCGATGCGCTCACCCACGTCGGCCAGATCACCTCCTGGCGCCGGATGGCCGGCAACCCGCAACCGGCGGGTGTGGATGTCTTTCGGGGCATAAAGGCATAATCCTTGAATTCAATTTTTGGCGAAAAGGCGGATCAGGCCAGGTCTAGGCCTGCCATCTGAAAACAGCGTAAATTTGGGAGGAGAATTCCGAGGCAATGTTTGACCGGTTTTATGACTGGCCAAGGGCACAAGCCTTGGTTATTGTCGGATGAAAAAGTGTCAAATGAACGATAAAGCATTGGCATTAGATAGAGCAGACAGGTGGCACAAATGAAAAACAAAGAAATCGAATTACTGGCTCCGGCGGGTTCGCATGAAGCTCTGGCAGCCGCTATTCATGCGGGATGTAATGCCGTCTATTTCGGGGTGGAGCAGCTCAATATGCGGGCCCGGTCATCCATCAACTTTACCCTGGAGGATCTGAAAGAGATCAGCCGGCGGTGTCAGGAACACCAGGTACGGACCTACCTCACCCTGAATACGGTGCTCTATGACCACGATATCCGATTGATGAAAACCATTATCGACCAGGCGAAGGAAAGTGGCATTACGGCCATCATTGCCTCGGATCATGCGGCGATGCAATATTGCAAGTCGATCGGTATGCCCCTGCACATCTCCACCCAGTGCAATGTCACCAACATGGAGACGGTGGAGTTCTATGCGGCCTTTGCCGATGTGATGGTCCTGTCCCGGGAGTTGAGTTTGCGCCAGGTCGCCGATATCGCCCGGGAGATCGAACGCCGGGAGGTCAAAGGTCCATCGGGTGAATTGATCCGGCTGGAAGTGTTTGCCCACGGTGCCCTGTGTATGGCTGTTTCCGGCAAGTGTTACCTGAGTTTGCACTCCAACAATGCTTCTGCCAATCGGGGCGCCTGTATCCAGAATTGCCGAAAGGAATACATCGTGACCAGCAAGGAAGACGGCGTCGAATTCGAGATCGACAATGAATATATCATGAGTGCCAAGGACCTCTGCACCATCGGGTTCCTCGACAAGGTGCTGGAGGCAGGTGTTTCGGTGCTGAAGATCGAAGGGCGAGGCCGGTCGGCCGATTATGTGGATACAGTCATAGGCTGTTACCGGGAGGCCATCGACGCCATCCAGGCCGGTACCTATACCCGCGAGAAGGTGGTCCAATGGACAGAGCAGTTGGCCACCGTCTACAACCGCGGTTTCTGGGACGGGTATTACCTGGGTCGGACCATGGGTGAATGGAATGACTCCTACGGGTCTAAAGCCACCGAGAAAAAGCTCTACCTCGGCCGTGGGGTGAAGTATTTCAAAAAAATCCAGGTCGGTGAATTCAGAATGGAATCCCACGTCCTGAAAAAGGGAGACCGGATTCTGCTGACCAGTCCGCAGATCGGTGTTCTGAAGACCGAAGTAGACGAGATCCACGTGGATGGAGGCCCGGTGGAAACGGTCCGGAAGGGGGATACCTTCTCCATCAAGGTGGAGGAAAAGGTGGGTCCTTCCACAAAACTCTACAAGATCGTTCCGGCCTGATGGTGCGCATCATCTACCAGCGTGAGAAATGTATCGGATGCAACGGCTGTGTAGAAGCGGCCCCGGATCGCTGGCGCATTTCCAAACAGGATGGCCGCTGTGTGCTGATCGACGGCCATGGAAAGAAGGGTATCTACCAGGCCCTGGTCAGTGACGATGAATATGAGGCCAACAGGCGGGCTGCGGTCAACTGTCCGGCCAGGATCATCAAGGTAGAGCACACAAGGTAAGCCCGATGTCTGGACAACAAGCTCCAGAGTAATTCTTTCCATTATTTTACACCATCAATGGACTCTAAGCCATACCATGAATTACTCCGATAAAATTCGGTATTCAGAAACCATCATGAGGTATCTGTTGCAGGGATATTCCCTGGAAAGGATCTCCCCGTTGGCGACGGAGTGGGATATCGTCCCCTTTCAGTTGGAAAAGGTCCTCAACCTTGCGCTGCGCGAGTTGTACAACACCCATCAATCCGGTATCCTGTCCTATCTGTATGATGATGAAAAATTTCCTCCTGAAAGTGACTGGCTGAAATTTGACGAAAGCGTGCAAGACGCACTGCTTGAATTGGGAAAGAAAGACCTGTTCCAGCATGAGATTGACAAGGTTCAGGAATTGCTTCGGGAACAATACACCCAGGAAGAAATTCTGGAAGAAGTCCGATTACATATTTATCCTGAAGAGAAGGTGCTACGGCAGGTTCAAAAGTATCAGGCTGAAGAAGAGAAGAAGCAGAAGCAAAAGCGATTGTGGTTCTACTCAGGTTTATTACAGGCTGGTTTGTTTTTGATCACGTCTCTCCAATATGGTTTTGGTGTCATGCAGATCTTGATGCTGACAACTGCCATTATTTCGTTTTACCGATCCAAATGACCTGGATGTTCAAGATTTAAATGAGCACCAACGGCGCTGACCGGATCATCAAGGTGGGCAGGCGGGCTGAGCAGGATCATGTCTCAAGGGAAACGGAATTAGATCCATTCGGGTCCTCCGGTCCACGCTGTAAAAAGACTTGATGGCGGAAATTCCAGGACAATCTCGCTTGTTCATGACCAAACCGACCGGGTCAATAGGATGTGATGGTTTCAGGTTATCTTTCGGGACAACACCAGGTCACCTCCGGGATGAGTCACGAAAAACTGAAATATCCGATAGGCCGATATCGACGGCCGGAACATGTCTCGCCGGAAGATCGCCAGATGGCCATGGACGTGATCGCAGCATTCCCACTGAGATTGGGCATGGCCGTGGAAGGATTGTCCGAAGACCAGCTAAACACGCCCTACCGCCCGGAGGGGTGGACCGTGCGTCAGGTTGTCCATCACTGTGCAGACAGTCATATGAATGCGATGGTCCGATTCAAACTGGCTCTGACCGAAGAGCAACCGGTCATCAAGCCCTATGAAGAGGCCCGATGGGCTGAACTATCGGATTCCATCGGTCTGGATATTTCACCTGCATTACAACTGCTGGAAGGCCTGCACGCCCGATGGGCCGTCTTGTTGCGCAGCCTGGATACCACGGCGCTGGAGTGCACCTATGTCCACCCGCAACACGGGATGACCTTCAACCTGGACGAGACGATCTTTCAATATGCTTGGCATTGCGATCATCACCTGGCCCATATTATCCACCTCAAGCAGGAGAAGGGATGGGATTGAGGAATGGAAGGCCAGGGGCCAAAATCTGCAGGTATGACCGCACTCTATGATCGGATAGGCAAAGCCTATGACCGGACACGGACTGCCGATCCTGACCTGGTCGAACAGATGGCGACCCTTCTATCGATTCAGCAGGATGGCCACTATCTGGACATCGGATGTGGCACGGGCAACTATACGGCCGCCCTGGCCAGCAAGGGAGGGAAATGGATCGGTATAGACCCGTCAGCGGAAATGCTGGGAAAAGCCAGGACGAGGACAACAACCGTGGACTGGCAGATCGGCCATGCCGGGGCTACCGGATTGGAAGACCACTCCGTTGATGGTATCATGGCCGGATTGACCATCCATCACTGGCCCGATCTTCACCAGAGTTTTCAGGAACTGGCCAGGGTGCTCAAACCGGAGGCTCCCCTGGTGCTGTTCACAGCCACGCCCGAACAGATGCAGGGGTATTGGTTACACCATTATTTTCCACAAATGATGGCAGATTCGATCGAGAAGATGCCCTCCTTCCATGATGTGGAGTCGGCTTTGCAAGCTGCAGGATTGACGGTGGTCAAACTGGAACCCTATGAGATCCATCCCGAATTGCAGGATCATTTTCTCTACTGCGGAAAACATATGCCGGAACTCTACCTGGAACCGGAGATCCGAGCTGGGATATCCTCGTTTTCTGTACTGGCCCATCAGGAGGAAGTCAGGAGTGGTCTGATGGCCCTGGAGGCGGACCTGAAGAATGGCCGGATCTGGGAGATCATACCCGCATTTACCCACGAGATGGGTGACTATCTGTTTCTTCAAGCCAAACATACCCCATCATGACCCATGCCACCTGTGCACGTTCCCAGTACAACCAGATCCGGAGCGCCCGGGAGGTGCTCCTGGACTATTGTGCCACCCTGTCACCGGAAGATTTTGTACGCCAGGGACCGGGATTCGGCAAGGGCGGCAGTGTCCGGCATTTACTGGTCCACAATATCCATTGTTATGAACACTGGATCGCCCGGCAGGCCCTGCAAATGGATCGTCCTTTTACCGTGGCGGATGCCATCCATTCTGTTGAGGAATGCCGCGAGGTCTTCAGGCAGATCGATGACCTCATGGTCCTATTTCTGGATCAGCTGGAGGAAAAGGAGGATGGCCTGTTTACCATGACCATTCACGATCACCCGGAACAGGTGGATGGCTTCAAAGTCTTTACCCATACCATCACTCATGAGTTTCATCACAAAGGTCAGATCCTTACCCTGAGCCGGCAACTGGGGTATACGCCGGTGGATACAGATATCATGCGCTAGAATGCCCTGTGATGCCACTTCTGCCCTGCCATATCCGACCCGCACAACGCACCGATGAACCCGCTCTTATCGGTCTGATCAGACAGTTGGGATACACCCTGAGCCAGGATGAACTGTCTTCATCACTGACCGGCCTGATCGGTCATGCTGAGCATTCGATCCTGATCGCTGAATCGGAAGGTCAGCTGACTGGCTTTGTACATGGTCAAATCAGCCACCGACTGACCTCGCCGCCCTTTGTGGAAATTTGTGCCCTGGTGGTGGATGAAAATTATCGTAGGAAAGGAGTGGCCACACAATTGGTGAACCGACTGGGGGAAGTTTTACCCACCGGGATGCGCCTTCGGGTTCGGCATAACCAACAGCGGGAGGAGGCCGCCAGGTTTTATCAGAAAATGGGATTCAGGCTGGTCAAGACCCAGCATGTCCTGGATCGTGAACGACCAGATTAAATGAAAAAGAGCATAGAGATCCGTTCCCTGGAAGATGTGGACATCACAGTAATCGTCGACTGTTTCCTGCGTTCGTTCGAGGGTTATTTTGTTCAGTTGCCAACCGAGGTATCCTACTGGCAGGAACGGTTTGCAAGTTCTGGAGTGGACTATGCCCTGTCCCTGGGTGCTTTTGATGCCGGTGAACTGGTTGCCTTTGTCATCCATTGTATCGGCCCGGAAAACGGCCGGAAGGTGGCCTTCAATACGGGCACGGGAGTCCTGCCCGCTTATCGTGGCCAGCGCCTCGTGGATCAACTGGTCGCGG
Source organism: Bacteroidia bacterium (assembly GCA_030429045.1). Classification (GTDB taxonomy): domain Bacteria; phylum Bacteroidota; class Bacteroidia; order Chitinophagales; family Saprospiraceae; genus JAGNXB01. Next base: position 26,396 of record JAUIEA010000045.1, read on the forward strand.
CGGCCAAACTGAAATTCAGAGAGGCAGGTATTGATATCTACCGCCTGGAGGTGATCGATCAAAACACCCGGGCCATTCACGTGTATGAGCGGGTCGGCCTTCGCATCAAACGGCGGCTGAAATGTTATCAGGGCCCGCTGACGATGGAGAATAGCACTGGAAAACCGGTTCAACTGCACGAGGTGCCGGTATCGTCCTTCCTGGACACCGTCGGGGAGAGTGGTCCTTATGCCTGGGATCTGTCCCTGGCCACCATCCTCCGGGCAGGAAGTCGATATCGGGGTTTTCAGGTGATCCGTTCCGGGCAATCGGAGCCATTGGGGTGGTTTATTATCGACCGGGAGAAGGCACATGTTGCCCAGCTTGAAACGGTTTCCGGAGATTGGGACGGTTTATTCTCGGGCATCGGGCAGCTGGTCTC
>JAUIEA010000046.1 GCA_030429045.1 Bacteroidia bacterium
TGCTAAGCCTCAACTAAAGATGTTTATTTCTATCTACTTGTGATTAATTCAATAACTCTTTTCCGATGAACCATGTATTTCGCCTGTTTCTGCTGATAAGTGTATTTTTTGGCCTGTTTTCATGTGCTAAGGAATTACCTCTTCCTGATGGACCAATAGATGATCCAGGAGCAAATTCCTATCCGGCGCAACTGACCTTTTCCGTTCAGGAGGTCATTCAGGGGGCCTTTTTTGAATATGATGCCTGGTTGAACCTGCCAGCAGGTTTTGAATTGGGCGTCGATCAAGTCGATCTGGTTCATCTTGTCAACGGCAATACAAACATCGTAGATGAACTGTACGACAATGGCGACCTTGACCTGCATCATGATGAGATCAAAGGAGATGGCGTCTATACGGGCAGAGGAAGTCTCACTTTGGAGACATTGGGTGAACACATCTTTCGTGTTATTGCCACTCCAGTCGGAGCCATGGAGCCTGTCATTGTTGCGGAGGCCAGAATTTTTGTCTTTACCGATGTACCCAGTTCGGCTTTGGTTTCTATAGAACAAGTACATAACCAATCAATGGGTATCCTGGAGCAGCACTTAATTTCAAATCCTGGTGATCTGGATGGTGGGCGGACTGCCATGATCAACTGGCTCGCTAATCAGAAGGATGTTATCTCGGCTGATGGATACCAAGGAAATGCAATCGAATTGTTCCATAAATCTGGACTTCATTCCATACTTGTTCTCAGTCAAGTCAATGCATATGGCAAGGCCATTACAAAAGGAGGAGTGAGTGGTAACCCTGGCCGACCTGAGGTTGTTCGTGTGCCAGTGGAAAAGCAGACCAGAGGATTGACCTTGCCAATTGAGCGGATGGGGCTGCGTGATGAGTCGGACAAGGATCGCATCGGTAACCGTAAGGTGCTGATCTATGCGCCCTTTGATGCGGCATTCGGGTCTGAAGAACGGCTTTCTACGAAGCAATATTTTTCAGATGCGACGTGTGGGGGATTTACTGTTGATGAATATATCAACCAGGAGGCGACTGTGGATGTAGTTTCAACTTTCCATCAGTATGGTACAATACATTTAACTACCCATGGGACAGGTGGACATTCTTTCCTTACTGGCGAAGTGGTTGATTCAAATAGTACAAATTATAAGGAGAAGTACAAAGCACTCTTGAAATCAGGTAAGCTTTGGGTTGCATCCAATGTAGTAGTCAAGGTGAATAATCAGGTTGAGATTAAGCGATCGGTATATGCAATAACAGCAGATTACATATCCGGTCTTCCTGGCAAGTTTCCGAATACACTTTTATACAATAGTTCTTGTGAGAGTACGAAGAGTGATGCATTGGAAAAAGCATTTTTAAACAGGGGCGTTGCCACCTATTTTGGATTCAGTGAAAATGTGACTGTTTCCTATTGCGAGGACATTGCGCATCGGATATTTAAAACGATTATTGACGAGGGCAAATCTACGGGTGAAGTAATTGTTAATACCCTGGATCCTTATACAGGCACCCCAAAAATTCCGGCAACATTTCAACTCCGTGGATCAGATAAATTGATGTATTCAAATACCTTTATCAATGGTGGCTTTGAAGACGGTTTCTACGGTTGGAATAAAGAGGGTGATGGGCGTTACATAGCCAAACTTGGAATGTTAAATCCACCTGAAGGCTTGTATATGGGGGTTATTTCTACTGGACTTGGTTTTACTACGGCTACAGGTAGTGTTTATCAAACGGTTAATATTCCAGACAGCATCTCCAAACTAAGTCTTTGGTACAATTATCTTTCTGAAGAATTCTTGGAATATATTGGATCACAATATCAAGATGAGTTCAAGATTGTCCTGCGTGAATCAAATGGTATTTCGCATGTTTTATATGCACGTACAATTGACCAAGTAGCAGCTGAATTTGGTGCAAGTGGTGGTAATCCTGGTGGATTGATTGAAGTCTCGCCTAACATTCAATTTGACCAGGGAGGTGTTTATATGACTGGATTCCATAAACTTGAATTTGATATTTCTGCATACAAGGGTCAATGTGTGACGATCATTTTTGCCTGTACCGACGTAGGTGATAGTATTTATGATACTGCGATACTGCTCGATGCGATAACCCTGAAATAGACGGATGATGTCCAGGTATAAGATTCTTTATTTGATTGCTTTTTGGGGATTCACTCTTCAATCTGTCTGTAATGACAAATTTTCATCCTCCAGGTTGGAGTCAAAACCGATTTTAGTGGAAATTATTGATCAGGGTTCAATCAGAAAAGTGATGTTGGAGGAAGAAGACAACCAGCAGGTTGGCCAGATACTGGATAAACTTGTTTCAGGGATTACAGAACCAGTTAAGTTGTTGATGTCTCCTAAAGACTGGCAGGATGCATTGGAATATGGGCGATTTATTCATGTCATGTATGCATCGAGGCACGAAATGATCTGTCGGGATGGCATTCGGCGATCTTTTAGTCATGTGTACATTGTACTAGATGGAGATTTGCAAGCACAACCAATTGGACAGCATGTTACGATGTTCCTGACCGATGAACCTGAAGCACCTGGTTCGCCCTATCAGGCAGCTGATGTTCGGCCTCAATTGGACACCCTGCTTGACCTTGTAGATTTCAAATTTGATTGATATGCGATCATCAACTCTCTTCTCTATAGCTATATTGGCGTTTCTCATGCTGTTTGTTTCATACCGTGTGAATGCGCAGCAACTCCCCTCCCAAAGAGGCTATCTGAATCAGGGTATTCTTTGGAATCCGGCATTAACTGCCCCGGGGAGCACATGGGAGACGGGTGCCTGTTATCAGCAGCAATGGATACAGTTTCCAGGTGCACCGAGCACACTGTATGTTTATGGTCAGGTTCCCTTTGTAGAGTTGAATATGTCTGCTGGTCTCGTCGCGTTTATGGATGAGGCTGGCCCTTTTCTGCAGGCAGGAGGGCAGGCGTCATATGCCTATAAGATCGCGCCCGGTTTTTTTTGGAAGGATCAGTTGTCGATCGGCATCAGTGGCAAGGCATCCCGGGTGCGATTTGATGCAAATCGGGTCGTGGCTTATGATGAGGGAGATGATCTGTTGTCCGAGGATCTTTCCGGAGAATGGGGCTTTGATTTTGGGGCGGGTATTTTTTACACCAGTCACAATACGTTTGATTTCGATCAGAACTCCTGGTATGCTGGAATCTCGGTTGATCAATTAAACCAGACGGTCTATCGGCTGGGAACAGATCATAGTGCTTATGGTAACCGGATGCACTGGCGGGCCCTGGCTGGGTACAGGTTCATCAAGTATTATCATTGTTGGGAGCCATCGATCTATGCCGATATGGTCGGTGGAGGGCTTTTCAATGTGGGTGGAGGTGTTCGTTATGAGCGGGATCGCCGGTTCTGGGTTTCTGTAGGTGGAGAGCTCGAGGGCCTGGCTCGTTTAGGACTGGGTTGGATCTTTAGTCCGACCCAGTTTGGATCCTCTAACATACTCATTGGGGCAGAAGCGGATTATGGACTTAGTTCTCTGGCTCGATATCAGGGTTTGAGTTATCAGTTTACTATGGCGTGGCGAGGGTTGCGGTAGGTATGATATTCTTAACTTTCGGTGAATACTATTTCATCCTATTCCATTGAAGTCATTAAAAGAACACTCATGAAGAAATACTTGTTTTCTGGAGTTTTCCTCTTGTTCAGTATGATAATTTTATTGGGGCAGCAAGTGCCCCAGTCATTCAAATATCAAGGTGTTGCTAGGGTAGATCAGGATGTTGTAGTGGGTCAGATTGGCCTGCGTCTAAGTGTGCATCAGGGCACATTAAATGGAAATATCGTATATAGAGAAGCTCATCAGACGACAACTAATGAAGTAGGTGTTTTTTCCGTGGAGGCTGGGAATGGTTCAGTTATATCTGGTACTTTCTCATCCATTGACTGGGGGGCTGGCCCCTATTTTTTAGAGGTTGAATTGGACCCTGCTGGTGGATCTGCTTATGTTGTTTTGGGTGCTACACAAATAATGAGCGTTCCATATGCTCTATATGCATCTAAGGCCGGATCAGTGGATGGGGATGCGGACCAGGATCCTCAGAATGAGATCCAAACAGTAAGTAAGTCTGGGGATGTAGTCACTTTGTCCAAGGGTGGTGGCACCTTTTCCGTTGATGATAATGACGCATCCGTGACGAATGAGATCCAGTTGTTATCAAAGAGTGGATCAAACTTGACCCTTTCTAAAGGTGGAGGAACAGTCAATGTAGATGACGCTGATTCGAATCCAACCAATGAGATTCAGTCTTTGAGTTTGAATGGTTCAAATTTGTCAATATCTAATAGTAATTCAGTTAACTTATCATCAATCATTAATTCAATATGGAAGTTGAGTGGAAGTACTGCATATTATAATGATGGAAATGTCAGCGTTGGGTCGGATCTTTTGGTTGGTGATGATATAAATGGTGACAAGTTTTATATATATTCTGGATCTTCGTTTGCTGGACTAGAAACGTATGATATCGATGGATTACTTGCTCAATTATCTAGGACTTCACTGGGTGGTGGCTATTTTGACACCAAAGGGCCGAATGGACAGGTAAATGTTAGGGCAAGTTCAAATACCACGAATCCTGATTATGGTTATCTAGGTGTGTTTGATAATTTGGGGAATGCTAAAAGTGGACTATATGTCAATAGCAATGGCACTGGCTATATATTTGCCGATGGAGCATCAGGTGGAGTAAAAGCATTCCGTATGACACATCCTTCTCATCCTGACAAGAAAATCTGGTATGCCTGTGTTGAAGGTCCCGAAGTCGCGGCATATGACCGTGGTACTGCATCATTGATTAATGGCGAGGCTTTTATTGACTATTCAGAATTGACTGGAATTATTATCAATCCTGAAACAGTAACGATTACCCTGACACCTCTTTCCTCCGAGACCTATGGACTTGCAGTTGTTGAAAAGACTCGGAGCGGATTCAGAGTGAAAGAATTGATGAACGGGACTGGGAATTTTTCTTTTGATTGGCATCTTACAGGTGTTCGTAAAGGTCATGAAGGCTTTAGAACCATAAGAGATGTGAGCGAAGATATGCCTGCTGGGCCAGCCCCACGACAAGATGATTGATGCAAATATTGGTTTTGACCTTGTACAGTTGATATGAAGAACAGAAGTATTTTTGTAGTCTTTTTTTTATTTGGATTGTTCACCACTCATGAATTATGTGGTCAGTCTGTATTGGAGAGAGAAGTGATCTGTTCTACAGGTGATGAATTTAGTGTTGGGGAAATCTCTCTTTCATGGACATTAGGTGAGGTTATGGCAGATAATTTAGCTTCAGGAAATATCGTATTTGTTCATGGATTTCAACAATCCAATAATTGTGTTGCAGATGGTCTGGTAAGTGTTGAAGTGGATACTCTGGATTGTTTGACCACTGAAACTTCAATCTTTATATCTACGTCTATTGAGTCACCCGTGTTTACATGGATTTTTCCTGGGGGAGCTATAAGTAATGAAGCGCAGCCCATCGTGAATCAACCGGGAATATACAAGCTAAACATAAAGGATGGGTCGGGATGTAGAAGAGATACCTTGATTCAGGTTAACCAGAATATTGTGATTCCAGAAGCTAATATTGTAAACCTTCTCGATACGTTGACTTGTATTACTCCAGAAATTGTACTGGTTGGAGATACAGATCAGCCTAATGGCTCAACCAGTTGGTCAAATGCTACTGCGAACATTCTCAGTCTGACAAATGAGGTGGCTATATCTGTTCCGGGTGTATATACATTTACTGTTACTGGTTCTAATGGTTGTTCCAATGGCGCAAATGTGCAAATTTATATAGATACACTCTCTCCGATGGTGACAAGTGTTATGGGTGGCACACTGGATTGCCAGGTGGATAGTATCCAGCTACAAGGATTATCAGCGAGTAATGATGATTCATTTCAATGGTTTGACCCTCAGGGATTCCCCATTGGAGTAGGCTCACATCCTTTTGTCAGCCAGGCAGGGACGTACAATTTTGTTGTTACAAATACACATAATGGTTGTACCTCCAATGCGCTAGTAGAAGTGGAGGCTTCAAATGATATTCCTGACTTGCAGGTGAGCAGTCCAGGTAAAATTACTTGTGACCAAAAGGAAGTTATTCTTTCTGCAAGTAGTACAACACCAGGTGTAGTCGCTATATGGTCTTATGGTTCAGTTGTGATTGACAGTAGCTTCCAAAGTACCGTCAATCAACCCGGCTATTACAAAATCCTGGTTTATAATCCACAAACACTTTGTGACCAGCAAGCGTCAGTGCTCATTGAAGAAGATATCACACCCCCATTGCTTACGGCAGATGATGGTCTTCTGGATTGTACGCATCCTGAAGTGGTTTTGGAGGTGAATAGTATTCCTGAAGATGGTTTGATTTATTACTGGGTAGATCCCTCTGGTGTGGTTTTAAATGAAAATGGACCGGACATTCAAATAAGTCAGCCAGGCACTTGGCGTGTTGAAGGTATAAATAGTGAAAATGGCTGTAGAGATACTATTTCTATTGAAGTAACTCAGGATATTAGCCTACCACACGTAGACTTGGAAGTGGCGCCTGTTGATTGCTTTGATCAAATAGCCAGTTTGTCTGGGTATTCTACGACACCAAACACTCAACTTCAATGGATAGGTCCTGATGGTTCAATTATTGGTTCAGGAGAGTCGATCACTGTCAATACTTCCGGGGAGTACACTTTGAAAGTGATTGGCGAAGATGGTTGCAGTGCTAATCAGTCGGCCCAAGTGCAAGTAGGTGTTGAGCACCAGCTTCCTAATGTGATCACCCCGAATGGAGATGGAAAAAATGATCAGTTGATCCTGGAGTTTTGTGGAGCAATACCTAGTGATCCTTTAAGTTTGGTTGTCTTTAATAGATGGGGGCAAATTGTATTTGAATCTGATCAATATGACCATAGTTGGGGTGGAGATAATAATGGTTCTATTCTTCCTGACGGGTCGTACTATTATGTTGTGAAGGTTCATGATTTAATAATAAAGGAATCTCTTTCTATCCTGAGATAGTACGCTTATCTAAATGCGTTAGACGGACTTCTAATGTTGAATAGTGGTTTATAAACTTAAATATCTACGTGTGATCTCAATCTAAAGAACTTTTATATAAGTAGCATTACTCACTGATTCAATTTCTTTCAGATGATTTATTCATTAGCGATCGATTAATTCCAGTGGTTAAGGTCCTTTTCAGGCGTTTTAAATGTTATTTCATGAGAATGTTTTGGTCCGTACTTCTTTGGTCTATTACTTGCTTGTCGATATCGGCGCAGCTTGACCTCAGCATTAATCCTGCATCTTCAAATTTGTCTGTTGGAGAGGAAATGTTATTTGTAGTACAAGTTAATGATGGTTTTACTGATCTGGTTGGTGTCGAATTTACCGTATCTTTTGATGAGTCCAGGTTGGAGTATGTGGATGCTTCGGTACTTGATACGTCAAATAGTGATATTTCATTGAACTATTTCCCTCCACCTGGCAGCCCATCTGTAGGGCCTGGGGTAAAGATTAGTTTTTATGATTTCAATCTTTCAGGTGTGTCAATGCCTGATGGGAGTGACTTTCTTTCGATAACTCTGCGTGCAACTGCGCCTGGTACTGCAAGTATTGAGATTATTTGTGAGCCATCCCGACCCTGTGAGGCTATAAATGATCAATTTATTGATATAGGTATTAATAGTTCAACATCAGCGACTGTTAATATTGGTAGTGGATCTGGATGTTGGACATTGGCGGGGCCGACTACATCAAATACTCTGAACGATATTTACGTTTCACAGGATAATTCCAAGATCTGGATATGTGGCAGTAGTGAGCAGATTATCCAGTCATTCGATGGCGGCAATGGGTGGTCTATCAAAGGAGGGGGTAGTAATACTTTATACTCCGTTCATGGTAATAATTCTGGATTGGGATGCGCAGTAGGACTGGGCGGTACTGTATTAATTACAAAAAATGGAGGCATTTCGTGGTTGAATTATGGAGATGCTGGATCTGGAGCATTATACGGAGTTAGTGTTTTGGAGAATGGATATATATGGACTGTTGGTCAGGGCGGAAATGCTTATCGGACTAAAAGCAAGAATGGAACCTCATGGGATCCATATGGAAAGATAAATACAGGTGGGATACATCTTAGGGATGTTTATTTTCTTGACAATAATGTTGGTTGGGCTGTTGGAGACGATGGGAGTGTGTTTTCAACTGACGAAGGCAGTAATCCAAACCTGTCTACTTTGGATTGGTATAAAAAGGATATTGGCATATCACCAAATAGTGATCTCAGATCCGTATTTTTTCTCGATCAATATTCAGGTTGGATAGTCGGATATTCACTTGTTCAGAATGTATATAAAGGTGTGATTTACAAGACTGAAAATGGTGGTCTTTCATGGGAGTCACAAGAGTTTTCTTCGCCCACCTCATTTCAGGATGTATACTTTATAAGTGAGGATAGCGGAATTGTTGTTGGTTGGGATGGGTCCATATTTCGGACGAATAACGGAGGGGCAGATTGGGTTGAAGAATATTCAGGTGTGAGTGAACCATTATTTGGAGTTTCTTATGCCGGTAATAGTCAAGTATGGGCCGTAGGATCGAGTGGCACCATTTTGAAAACGGGTAATATGGGGAGCGTTTCTATCAATGCCAGTTCTCCATGTGAGGGTGAAACACTGTTTCTTTCTGTTGGTGGAATTAATGGATCTTATATTTGGGAGGGACCTAATAATTTCACATCAAATATATCTGATCCTAGTATTTCCAATGTTTCCACTCTGGCTTCTGGGTTGTATTCTGTGTCGATTAGTGACGGTGGTTGCATGACTACAGGAACGATAAATATATCTATTAAGCCAAAACCTGATGTAAAAGCTATGGGTGGTGTTCTTGATTGTAATACAGGAAGTATTCAACTTCAAGGTGTTTCTAATACACCCGGTGTCACATTCAGTTGGGTTGGCCCAAATTCTTTTTCTTCAACACTACAAAACCCCTTTGTGTCTGTTGAAGGAGAGTATGTCCTAACAGTTGCTTCTCCTAATGGTTGTACTCGTTCAATGGTCACTCAGGTTACATCAGACGGGAGCTTACCTTCTGCAGAATTAACTTCTCCCAATGGGTTAGAGGTTACTTGTGCGAATACCTCGGTTCTTTTACAGGGTGAGTCTAACCAGAATGCAACCTTTAACTGGTATTTGAATGGAAGTCCTGTCGGAGCGGGCGCAAGTATTAGCGTATCGATGGGTGGTACTTATCTACTTGTAGTTACTTCTGCGGTTAATGGTTGTACGAATACGCAATCAGTTGATGTAGTTGAAAATATAGAACCGCCTATGATTCAGGATATTCAAGGAGGCACCATAGATTGTCTTTCTGGAAGTTTATCCCTTTCTGTAAGTGCATCCCCATCAAATGTCACCTTTCAGTGGGCAGGACCAAATGGGTTTCAATCTAATATGAAGACCCCTATTGTCTCTGTACCGGGTGTTTATACTGTCACAGTTACTCGGGAAAACGGATGTACAGTCCAACAGTCAGTTGAAGTTGATCAGTCTTCTGATGTGCCAGAGAATGTTCAAGTGAGTTATACAGATATCCTGGATTGCAATCATCCATCTACTCAGGTGCAGGTGTCAAGCACCACCTCTGGAGTCTTGTATTCCTGGAGTGGTCCTGGAGGGTATACTAGTTCTACTGCTATTAATACAGTTTCAATACCAGGGATATATTACGTGACTGTAACAGATCCTGTGAATCATTGCATCGTTCAAGGTCAAATAGATGTACTTCAAGATATTTCTGTTCTTGATATTGAAGGGATAGTAACTGTGAATTCGGATTGTGATGCCGGTACAATTACCAAGAAAGCAGAATTTGGGTCAGTACCATTAAGTGTAGAGTGGTTGGATGAGAATGGTCTAGTTGTATCTGAAAACAATGAAATTGTGATTTCTGAGGCAGGGAGTTATAGAATATATGTGACAGGGTACAATGGTTGTGTGGCTGAACAGTTGATTATAATATCTCAATCGGATCTTCCCCTTCCAATTGTTTATTCTGTCAAAAAGGATGTTATTGATTGTGAAACTGGACAATCCCTATTGACAGTTGAGGCAACGACTTATTTTGATAGTATTGTCTGGTATGATCCAAATGGTTCTTTGGCTGGAATGGGAGGTAGCTTTACGGCACTTCAAAGTGGGTCATACCATTTAGTCATTACCAATACGGATGGTTGTCAATCTGAAATGGACATTTTTATTGAATCTGCAGGTGGGGGGTTACTGCCGACTGTCATTACCCCAAATGGAGATGGGTATAATGATCGGTTGACTTTTAGGCCTTGTAATTCCCAGGCTGGGTCGAGTGTGAAATTGCGTGTATTCAACCGTTGGGGCGGGATATTATTCGAGTCACAAGACTATCAGAATGATTGGCCAAACGCAGATCAGTCAATATTACCTTCTGGCTTGTATTTCTATATAGTTGAGCTCTCTGGTATTCAGATAAGGAGGAATTTGTCTGTTCTACGTGGAAGAAACTAGATTAGAGGTTTGCAATTATTGATGTAATTTCTAATAATAGGGCTATGAATAATTTAAGGTTAATGCTTGTGAAGTGTATACTCCTTTTCTTTGTTTTTACATGGATAAATCTGAATGCGCAACCCGAAGTTACCAAGTTAATGACTGTCGGAGAGCCGATCAAGCAAGTGATTGGTTTGGAAAAATATGATATCCTTGGAGTAGCAACCGAATCGACATTAATCATTTCAACAGATGGGGATGAAGTGAGCTTTACTTCTTTGACATATGAACTTTCAGGGTCCTCCTATCAAACAGACGCTTCCCTGATCACGGAAATGGCGATTACCAGGTGGGGTAGAATCATAGTGTCCACTTCAGATGGGCATTTATTGATGTTTGAAGATGGGATTTTGGTTGCTGGGTTTCCACTAGTAGTCAGAGACCTCTATTCTACTGGGGCAGGAAACCTGGGTGATATCGGTACTTATGGCATTGTGTTAATTGGTAAGGATTTCTATCCGGTTCGTTTTTATGATGGATCTGGTGATTACAACAAAGTGGATATTTTGTTTAATGATTCTGACAATGGCCTTGCTTCACTATATTCCAACGAGGATCCTTCATTACTGGCCATTTCAGAAGGTTACAGTGTTTTTGTAAATCCAGATAATCCCTCACTGCTTATTAGCTATTTGAGTGGGCATGAGATGACCCTTCATGATCAGTTTAATTCAGTGATTCCCTGCTCATCTGTGATTGACGTGGTTTGTCCAAATCGCTATCTCGTCAATCCTTGGGATAGTATTGGGGTTTACCGCCAGATTTATTTACTGTGTGAGGATGGAGATGTATCATATGTGACTATTCACGAGAAGGACTTTGTAAAGGAGTGGACTCAATCTGACTGGGATGTGGTGAACCTGCCTTTCCCAGACAAGGTTCTCCGCATGCATTCATCAAAACCTACGTTAACTACGGATGCATTTGATCGATTTTCAATTTATGGCAGAACCAGTGGCGAGGAGAATGGACTTGTTGTGATCAATCCATACATCAAGACTGTATGCCAGATCGATCTTCCGGGAACCGGAGTGATATCCGACTTATATGTCGATCTCGGGTATATACTTTACGCCAGTGTTGGGAAGGATGTTTACAAGGTTAATTTAGAAGACGTGCCGTGTGAAGGAAGTACTTCAATTGGGGATGTTCCAGAGCAGAAAGAGAATGGACTTGTCGTTTTCGGAAACCCTGCATTGGATTGGGTAGGTCTCAGGATAGATTCGAGGCTGTTTAAGGGGGTGTTGTTAGCCAAAATGTTTGATCAGCTAGGGCAAGAAGTTCCTGTTTTCTATACAACTACTGACATGGGTATTCAGTTCAGTGTCTCCAACTTACCCTCCGGGCCCTATACAGTTCAAGTATGGGATTCCTTTGGTAGAATGTCTTCCACGACAATCTTAAAAGTGAATTGATTGGTGTATTTAATATTGTGAAATTCTATATTTATTGGAGGATTAAATTATGAATTTGATGCCTGGATTGCATCGGATAAAATCATATGTTTATTATTTTTTCGTAACACTAAACTATTTATTTATGAGAACGATGAAGTTTCTACTAGTACTTTTTGCTTTTGTAGGTTTTAGTCAGATGAGCCATGGGCAGACAATTGAAAAAGGTGTTTTTTCTCCTGGTTTGTTTTTTACCTCAACTGCCGGTGGACAAGGAGGTGGCCCATCAATCGGGATATCATTTTCCTATTATTTGGCGAATGACCTGGGACTTGGTCTGAATGCTTTGAGCTTTGTGTTTGGGGATGATTATTCTTCTTCTACATTTGGCCCTTATGCACGTTATTACTTTGCTTCAAGTTCCTTTTATGGACAGGCTGGAATTACTTTTACATCTGTCAAGGTGGGAGATGAAAGTGATTCTGTAACTGGATTGAATCTGGGAGCAGGGTACTCCTTTTTTATTCACGATGATATTGCTATTGAGCCATCTCTTGCAATAAATAGGGGTGACGATGTGACTATAGTTTCTATGGCAATCGGAGCATCATTTCTTTTTTAATGAATTGTATTTGCGCCTTCGTAGAACCTCATTGAGCTGAGGTTGAATTTGATATGGTTAAAGTATGCCAGTTGAATTATTTCAACTGGCTTTTTTATAGGGTCATGCAAGGCACAAGTCTAATGTGTGAAATCACCAGTTCGTCAGAGTGCTAAGAATTAACCAAGTAGTGGGATGTTTATCGTGAGGTACAGGATTCGATAAATTTTGGGCAGATGTTTGATTCAAGAATAAGGTTATTTGTTTGTTCCTTGTATTGTTTAAATTAGGGCGCTTAAGATTAAACAGGTCTCTGTGAAAATATTTGTAAAAACGGTGTTCTCGGAGTGCGTTAAATTGGTTAGCACACAATTTGTGTTATTGTTCGATTAGAAGAATTACTCTGAAAGGAGTTCTCGTTTTCATTGGATGAGGTATTTTGATATGGCATCAGATACACTTTTAGGTGTCATATACCACGATGACACATGCGGTTCAATTGTGTAGCTGAAAATCACACTCAAGATCAACCATGGAAGTAACAATACATCCTGTATGATGCGTTGTTAGGGGTCAAAGGTTACGAATCTGCTAATACTGACCACACCGAATGAATCAACGGGATGTTGACTGAATTGATGTTTTGGTATATCCATTGTGGTTCGTTTTGGGCATCCCAGATATACCCATCTATTTGGTGGAATGAAGACACTACAATGTGGCACCTACTTTGAATTGGCTAGTGATTCCTAATTTGACGTTATTAATTGGTGACTTATGCGTATACTACTTTTCCTGGTCGGTTTTCTGATCCCATTCTTGGCGATTGCCCAGCCTCCCTTTCAAAAGGTCTTTGATAATGGTCAGGCCTCTTCTCAGGCGCTTACCGCCACATCAACCCCGGACGGTGGTTCTGCCTTTCTGGGGATCATGGAAGTCGTTGGTGCCGGTTCCGAAGTGATGGTGACCAAATTGAGTTGTGCAGGAGATCTGCAGTGGGTCAAACTTCTGGGGTCTTCTTCCACTGTGGATAATGTCTTTCCGGAAATCAGAAGTGACCAGAATGGACGCATTTGGTTTGCATCCAATGTGGGGGTGTATCAGAATTACGATGGTATTCTGGGGGTATTGTCACCTGATGGTGACCTCTTGAATGCGGTCAGGATTGGGACACCGGGACGAAATGACCAGTTATTCGGGTTGGCTCTGGATACCATGGGTCATGTCTATGTAACAGGAGCGACCAATTCCTGGGGGGCAGACAAATTCGGGAGCACTTCCTACACGGATGTGTTTGTCGCCTGCCTGGATACCAACCTGAATATGATCTGGGCCCGCACTCTGGGGAACCCGCAAAACATCGATACGGGATTCAGTCTTGAACTAGATCATCAAAATCGTCCTGTGATCACAGGCAGATATATTGTCAACGGCACCTTCTTCGGATTTTGCCTGCGGATGACGCCTGATGGAAACGTCGATCTGTTCAAAGGATTTGGTGAGTCTGTTGTGCCTCATCGGACATACGGCTATGGCATCAATACGACGACGGATGGCCATATTCTGTTGACAGGGAGTACGACCCTGAATAAAGTGAATCACCAGAGTACGGGGGATGTCTACCTCATCAAAATGGATGAAAACGGGAACCCGGTGTTCGCCAATATCTATATCCCGACGGTCGGTTCGGACAACTCCGAGAGTGGCTCTTCCGTGGTGGAGACTTCAGATGGCCGATATGCTATTGGCGTTCCAACCATGTCCTTTTCTGCCTTTACCCAGGGATTTGTGCCCAACAAGAATGCGGTCTTCGTGACCGAATCTGATGGTCAGATCTCAGAGGCTAAATTGTATAATACGGGTGGGTCTCACTATACCAAGATTCAAGAGCGTCCAGGTGGTTTTTTATTCTCCAATTTTTCGACGAATTATGGAAGCCCCTCCTTTTTCAAACCACTCATTATTGCTACTGATGATGCGTTGGTGAGCGGATGTAATGAAATTAATGTGACCTCTCAACTCCAACTGGTCAATGAAGGATGGGAATTTACCGATATCACGTACAATACCGATACCAGTTACACGATACAACCCTATACCATTTCTTCTGAGTATGCCTATCAATTGGTCCAGGTACTTTGTGAGACTCCAGAAGATGTTTCCGGCGTGTGGGATGTACCGGATACGCTGTGTATTGAAGAGCCGTTACTCGCCACAGGTGAAGGAAATGATGCAGTGATCAAACAGACCTGGGATATGGGTGACGGGACCATCTTTACAGATGTATTGGAGGTTACCCACATGTACACCGAAGGAGGGACCTATGACGTTTCGATGCGTCTGGAATGGAATTGTGCATCCCTGGACTTCAACCAGCAAGTAGTGATCCTTCCCAATGGTCTCACCGAGATCGATACAGTCGTATGTTTGGGGAAGAGCTATTTTGCAGGAGGGGCTGAGCAGACAGTAGAAGGAATATACTTGGATACTCTGGCAGGTATATACTGTGACAGTATTATTGCAACCTCTCTTTCATTTTTTCCTAATGATGTCACAGAAATTGATACTGTAATTTGTTTAGGGAAAAGCTACTTCGCTGGTGGGAAGGAACAGACGATTGAGGGAACCTATAAGGATACTATCCCTGGAGAGCTTTGTGATATTATCATAGTCACCAACCTCTCGCTAATGGACTGTGATTGTGAATATCCTCTTCCCACAGTAATTACCCCGAATGGTGATGGTAAAAATGATCGATTGATTTTTGAATTTTGTGGATCATTAGCAACTTACCCTATTAAGCTTATAGTGTTCAATCGTTGGGGTAAGAAAGTTTTTGAGTCAGATCATTATGATCACGGCTGGGCAGGAGATTCGGATGGAAGGGGATTACCTGAGGGTTCATATTTCTATGTTGTTCAAGTACAAGATGTACTGATTAAACGCCCACTATCAATTTTGAGGTAATGTTTGTGAGTATGTTGTGTGTTAAGGTTTGGAGGCATTATTGAGATTGGCCAAAATATTGAAATTATTATTTGTGATCATGCTATCCTGAAATATTCGATAAATAGCATTACCCGATATGTAAGCACAGGTTGTTTGGAAATGGTCAAATTGTAACTACAAATAATGAAATAGTTATTTTTTTGGGATTGGGAGTTATTTGATACTTGTGACAGACTTCAATGAGTATGTGGCTGATCATTTGATACTTGTATTTGAATGGAATTGTTTCATCCCTGTTGCCGATGCTGTTTTATGGAGAGTGATTGATTGCAAAGCCAGAAAGTCCTATAGGTTGTAGTCAATAATTTATAATTCTATAGCCGAAACTATTATTGGCTTGATGTTTTACTCTTTGTTTTTTAGCCTTCCTTCTACCGAGCAACCTGCATCATTATTGCTTCCCAACGTAAGTGGAAAATAATTGGTTTCATCCTTGTCAAGTTTCACTGTAAAGCTATCATGTCGATAAAAATCCGGTTTTGTTAAACTCGTAATTTTTATTGTTCCACCAAGTGTGTTGGTTATATTATTAAAATTTATATTACCTGTGCAATTTAGTGGATCGCCATCATAGTCAACCCCTGTTCCTGAGATAGAAAAAGTATTCGAACTAGATGTTGGGAATGTTAAGTTTAGGGTGATAGCGTCGATAGATTCTCCTTCACACCTTAAAGAAAGACTCCACTCGCCACTAATATCAGCGTTTATTCTTGTTATGCCCCATTTCTTGGAGTCGCCAAACCAGTATGGATTGGTTGTAGCTATTCTTCTAGGACCTCTGGTAAGAGAACGATTCTTTTGACAGTCTATGTTATCACGTCCAATTGAGCCATTTGATTGCAGAACTGAAATATTTCCACTAGAAGACTTTAGTATGATTCCAATATGAGTAGCAATATTATTTGAATTCAGCCAGTAAATAATATCTCCTGTTTCAAAACTTGAGACTGGTATTTGGCCAAGTTCTTCAATTCTGATTTTCTTAAGTTCGGATATCGAAGACTCTATTGCATTTTGCAATACGGAAGCTTTTCTTTGTGAATTGGCTGGGCCTATAATAAATGGGATGGCATTTTGGATAAATAATTGGTAAATAAACCCTGAGCAATCGAGACCATAAACACTTTCGTTTATGCATTTAGTTCCTGGGCCAGGAGGCTTTTGTCTGACTTTATGATTCTTTGATCCCCAGGAATATGATAGGCCATTTTGATTCGGTTTTCCTATCCCATCATCGGGAAACTGATGTAATTTTCTTTTTGTTAAATAGAGTGCTTGTTTACATAGTTGCTTGATAAGTAGATTTCGAGCATCCTGGGGCCCAAGGTTTTTGTATATGTCATTGTTATTTCTGATTTCGGCATTATTATTTGAGATAGAATCTAATTCGTATAGAAAATCTTCAAATATTTCGCCATTCGGCAATATTATCGTGGAAGAGTCAAACCCGATGGCCTCAGGCATGTTGTCTAGTAGTTCTACCTCTTCTTCAGTAAGTGCTTCAGGGTTTCCATCTTCAGAAACTGGAATTTCTTTTGCACATGAAGCTAGAATCATGCAAATAATTAGAACTGTTGCGAGCCGTGTATTGAATTTATCGTAATACATAATTTGGGCTTAGATCCTAAAAAGTAGCGATTCGTATATCTATAAATATAGTTAATTTGTTTAATAGCGCAGTTATCGTTCTTCGGGCTGTTTACAGGTGGATTACATTATTGCTTTAATCTTATACTGTATGATTAGGCAACATTTATTCTTGCTGAACGTATATAGCATGTCTGTCAATGTATTGAAATGCATTGTACCTTTGGTGCTTTGAATTGTGTAATATGTCTAGAGTATTGATAATCAGTATCTTATACTTGGGTCTATCTGTTTCGGCAGCTGCGCAGATCGGATACGAACTCGGCGGATTCCTGGGTGCAGGCTGGTATTTCGGAGATCTGAACCCCGACTTCAGCCTCAATCATCCCGGACCGGCGATCGGTGTGATCGGAAGACACAACTTCAATGATCGGATCGGTGTGGCCCTTACAGGGAATTACACCTTTGTGGAAGGCAATGATGCCTGGTCGGAGAATCCCTATCAACGGGCACGAAATCTCAGTTTCCGCTCCAATATCTTTGATGTGGGGGGGCGCTTTGAATTCAATTTCATGCGCTACAAACACGGCAGCCAGGACTACTGGTTTACGCCGTATGTCTTCGGTGGCCTTTCTGTCTTTGTCTTCAATCCAAAGGCCAAACTCGACGGGGAGTGGTATGCGTTACGCGACCTGGGCACTGAAGGCCAGTTTATCGGCGAGGAATATTATATCCTCCAACCCGCTTTGAACTATGGAGTGGGGTTGAAATTTGATCTGAGCTACGAATGGTCCATCAATATCGAGATCGATGCCCGGAAGCTGTGGACAGACTATCTGGATGATGTCTCTACGGTATATGCTGACAAGCAGGAAATTGAAGCCTTGCGCGGACCTATCGGTGTTGCACTTTCGGATCGGTCCATTCCCGACTCCAACTTCCCCCAGATCGGGGAGGCCGGACGGCAGCGGGGTGACAGTCAGAACAATGACATCTATGGTATGGTGAAGATCGGACTGGTCTACTACTTCGGTGAAATTCGCTGCCCGGAAATCCTGTATTGAGTTGATCTCCGTCCAAATCAGCTGAAAATCCCCCATCTTGCTGGTTTCTCCCCCGATTTGGTCCTAACTTTGGTGGTTTATTACTCGCGATAACCCTGCCTTGATGATGACCTGGATCTTTCTCTTGACCAGCCTCTTTTTTTCCGGAAATGATCCGGATACCCGGATAGCGGAAAGCCTGCTCCAACAGGGCCTGGCCGGTCAATCAGCTTCCTTCATTATCGTTTTGCATGACCAGGCGGATCTACGCCCGGTGCGGTCCTTGACCGGCAAGCAAGCCAAAGGCGAAAAGACCTTTGCCCTTCTGCAGCAAAAAGCAATATCCACACAGGGGTCCATCCTCCGCTTTTTAAAAGATCAGGGTGCTCCGGCCCAATCCTTCTACCTGGTCAATGCCGTACGTTCCTATGGTGACCTGTCCCTGATGCGACGCATCGCAGGAATGCCCGAGGTGGCATTGCTGGTTGCAGATGCCCCGATCCGGGTGGAACCCGTAGTGGAGGAAGCAGTAGCCAGCCTTCGGGAGTTCGAGAGCGTGACCTGGGGTATTTCCCGGATCCAGGCGGACAGTGTATGGAAGATGGGATACACGGGCCAGGGCGTGGTGATCGGTGGCCAGGATACCGGTTACAAATGGGATCATGAAGCCTTGATACAGAACTACAGGGGGTGGAACAACGGCGCGGTTGACCATCAGTACAACTGGCATGATGCCATCCATGAGTTGAATCCCCTGAACATGGATACCACCAGTAATCCACTGAACAATCCGTGCGGCCTGGATGTGGATGTACCCTGTGATGATCACAACCATGGCACCCATACCATGGGCACCATGGCCGGGATCGACAGTACGAATCAGATCGGGGTGGCACCAGGCGCCACCTGGATCGGTTGTCGGAATATGGAACGCGGCTGGGGTTCACCCTCCACCTATATCGAATGCTTTGAATGGTTTCTGGCTCCGACCGACCTGGACAATGCCAATCCGGATCCGTCGAAAGCGCCCCATGTGATCAACAACTCCTGGTCCTGCCCGGTGAAGGAAGGTTGTGACCCTTCCAACTTTGCCCTGATGGAGATGGTGGTGGACAACCTGAGGACGGCGGGCATCGTGGTCGTTGTTTCGGCTGGAAATACAGGTCCGGGCTGTGGTAGCCTGGACAGGCCATCAGCGATCTTCGAAAGCAGTTTTGCCATTGGAGCCAGCATGCAGAATGATACCATTGCCGGCTTCAGCAGTCGTGGACCAGTGACTGTAGATGGTTCTCTCCGGATGAAGCCTGATGTGGTCGCACCCGGAGTGGGTGTTAGATCCTCCATCCCTGGTGGCTATGCCAGCTGGGCAGGAACCAGTATGGCGGCCCCCCACGTCGCCGGAGCAGTGGCCCTGATCCTGTCTGCCCGCCCTGATCTGGCAGGGGAAGTGGATGCCATCGAAGCCCTTCTGGAATCAACAGCTAAGGTCGTCCTCTCTGCGGATACCTGTGCCGGCTCTCCGGGCACGCTGATCCCCAATCATACCTACGGATGGGGACGGATCAATGTGTTTGAGGCCGTGAAAAAAGCCCTGGAAAACAGTGCAACCACGGACCCGGAGCAGGTGGACGCCCCGGAGGTCTGGCCAAACCCGTTCCATCGGGAAATGACCCTTTATTGGAAGGATCAACTCGGGGCAGCAGCGATCA
Source organism: Bacteroidia bacterium (assembly GCA_030429045.1). GTDB lineage: Bacteria > Bacteroidota > Bacteroidia > Chitinophagales > Saprospiraceae > JAGNXB01. The sequence continues at coordinate 20,006 of JAUIEA010000046.1, forward strand.
GACTCTATGATCTCTCCGGAAAACTTGTCTTTGCCATACCGGAAGTGATCCTTTCAGGAGCAGGGACGGTCATCCCCGTTTCGGATATCCCGCCCGGGTTCTATTTTTTGAATGTGCAGGTGGACGGGAAGCAATTCACCAGGAGAGTGGTCCATTATTGAACGAAAAGTACGGGTTATGCGACTGATGAATCTGGTCAACAATGACGAACTGAAAAAGCGACTGGAAGAGGACTCCACTCCCCGGATCACCTTGTCGTTCTATACCTATGCCAATATTGTGAATCCCGATTTTTTTCGGGATCATTTTTACTGGCGGTTGAGTCAGTGTGGCGTCTACGGGCGCATTTATGTGGCTGCTGAAGGTGTGAATGGTCAGATCTCCATTCCCGAGGAAGAGCACGAGCACTTCAAGGAGGCCATGGATGAGATCGATTTTCTGAAGGGGATCCGCCTCAACTACGCCATCGAGGATGATGGAAAGTCCTTTTACAAGCTGAATATCAAGGTGCGTAAAAAGATCGTTGCAGACGGGTTGAACGATGCCACATTTTATGTGACCAAGAGGGGAGGTCACCTGTCCGCCAGGGACTTTAATGAACTGACCGAGAATCCTGAGACCATCATTGTAGATATGCGGAATCACTACGAGAGTGAGGTGGGTCACTTCGACGGTGCCATTCTTCCCGAAGCGACGACCTTCCGGGAAGCATTACCCATGGTGAAAGACATGCTGGCCGATCGCAAGGATAAACCGGTGGTGATGTACTGCACTGGAGGTATTCGGTGCGAAAAGGCAAGTGCCTGGATGAAGCACAATGGTTTCGAACAGGTCTACCAACTGGATGGCGGGATCATCGAATATGCCCGTCAGGTGGAACAACAGGGCCTGGTCAACAAATTTGTCGGCAAGAATTTCGTGTTTGATGAACGATTAGGCGAACGGATCTCAAATGAAGTGATCGCGCGCTGTCATCAATGTGGCGACCCCTGTGATACCCATGTGAATTGTGGCAATGATGCCTGCCATCTGCTGTTTATTCAATGCCCGAAGTGTGCGGAAAAATTCGAACATACCTGTTCGGAAAAATGCCGGGACTTCAACAAGCTTTCCGAAGAGGATCGCCTGGTGCTGCGGAAGACGGAAAAGTTCAATGGGTCTGCCTTCGGAAAGGGCCGATATCGGGCCCATAAGTCGGTCGATGCACTGCGTTAGCCTCCTTCGTCTATGAACATTGCCATTTCATCGAAGGGGTGAATCTGTTCCGTACAGACATTGTAGATTTGAACTGAATGGCACCGTTATCAGAAACCATCCGTCAGGCTTTCCAGTCGATCAAGGGCAACTTGTTGCGTACAGTCCTGACCCTGTCGATCATTGCCTTTGGCATCATGGCCCTGGTGGGTATTCTCACGGCCATCGATAGTATCATCTATTCCCTGAGTGATAACTTCTCCTCCCTGGGCGCCAATTCATTTTCAATCTCACCGAAAGGGAATGAATTGGGTGGACGCCAGCATGGTCGCAGGCTTAAAGCCGGAGAGGTGATCTCATTCGATCAGGCCATGTCCTTCAAGGAGCGATACCAGTTTCCGGCGCACGTCAGTGTATCCTTTACCGGTACGAACAACGCAGAAGCCAAGTACAGAGATAAAAAGACCAATCCGACCATTCGACTCACGGGGGTTGATGAAGAATTCCTGTATGTCAATGGATATGATCTCGAAATAGGTCGAAATTTTGTCCCGACAGAGATCGAAGGGAATGCCCAGCGTGCGATCATCGGGATGGATATAGTCGATCTGCTGTTCAATGAACAGCCGGAAAAGGCGATGGATCAAACCATCTATGTCGGCAATCGAAAATACAAGGTGATCGGTATCCTGCAGTCCAAGGGGTCGACCATCAACCAATCCAGTGACCGGGTGATCCTGGTGCCGATCACTGCAGTCAAGGAAGCGTATGGCACCCGAAATACGAATTATGGCATTTCCATCGCGGTCAATCAAGCCACTGATCTGGAGGAAGCATCTGATGCGGCCATCGGGTTATTCCGGGCGGTTCGCGGGTTGCGCTTGAATGAGCCGAACGATTTCGAGATCTTCCAGAGCGACGGTCTGGTCGCCATACTGAAGGAGAATACCGTTCAAATTCGGCTGGCAGCTGTGGGGATCGGCATCATCACACTGTTGGGCGCGGCAATTGGCCTCATGAACATAATGCTGGTGGCTGTCGCGGAACGAACCAGAGAAATCGGGGTGATCAAGGCCCTGGGAGCAAAGAACCGGGATATCATGATCCAATTTCTGGTAGAGGCTGTACTGATCTGCCAGTTGGGTGGCGTACTCGGTGTCATCCTGGGTATCCTTGCTGGCAATCTGGTGTCCCTGTTGATCGGTAGTGATTTTATTATTCCCTGGGCCTGGATGTTGCTGGGGATTATCACGACTACAATCGTCGGGTTGATCGCAGGGCTCTACCCCGCTGCAAAAGCCAGTCGACTGGATCCGATCGAATCGCTGCGATACGAATAATCTGTACCCACGATACGCTGAAGCATACTTATTCGCCAGAGGGTATGCCCTCTGGTTGAACGTTCGTTGATTCATGACGAATAGACGACAATCGCTTCAACTTGTCTACATGTGCTTCCAGTTTGATCCGACTCAAAATGGCCATGTTGACCAGCAGGATCAGGGAGAACACAAAAAAGATCTGGGAGTAGGTAAATTGACTTTTCAAGGGTCCGAGTAGACCGGCACCGGATGAAATGCCAAAATTCCCAATAGCCATATAGATGGCAAACTGGGTGGCGGCGACAGGTGGCCAGCAGATGGCCATTGCTGTGGCAAACAGGACAATGAGCACAAGCGTCCGCAAAAGGTAGGTAATGATCACATAACTTTCGATCGTCAGCGACTGCTCCCATATCGAGGGCGACAGACCCATTATTCCAGCCACCAGGATCAATGCAAAAAACAGGTACATCAGGCTGGATTTTCGACCAAACCATTTGACCAGATATTTACCGGAAAAGATCCCAACCACGCCTGCGATCAGCCCGGACAGGGCGGACAGGTTGGAAAACGATTGATCGCTCCAGCCGAGTTTCTGAATGCTGATCACTGGCATCATGGCATCAAAGAGGCCATAGGTAAGGCCGTGTCCAAATGCAACCAGGGACAACAGGATGCTTGCCGGCAGAAAAACCACCTTGACCAGACTACTGAAAATATCCTTCCAGCTATCCATGGTCAGATCCAGAGTGATCGTGGAGGCCTGCCCTTTTGACCAGGGAAACAGTCGTTCACCGGGCCGCTCCCGAAAGAGCAAGGGGAGAACAAAAAAGAGCAAGCTGAATCCACAGGCTACAAAACAGGTCACTTCGAGGCCGAATTCATTCAAGGTCCATCCGGCGCCTCCGGTGGTCATGGCGGCTCCGATCACTTTTCCACCCCACATGAAGGAGTTGGCTTGCGGTTGTTCCTCCAGAGGAAAGATATCTATCGCCATGCCATCGATCGCGACATCCAGGAAGGCCGTAAACGAACTGACCACCACGGCAGCTGAGGTAAACCAGAAAAAGTGATCCAGAGGTTGGTCCACCAATCCCATGAACAGATAACCGAGAATGGCTCCGAACAGTCCGAATAGCACCCAGGGCCTCCGACGCCCCATAGGCAAAAAGCTGTACCGATCCATGATTGGACCGGTAAATATCTTCAGTGACCAGGGCAGAAGAGTGGCGGCGATAAAACCGCCGATCAACGCTGCCGAAGCCTCCTGGCCAGCCAGGTATGCGGGAATGGCCACCATCATCAAGCCCATCTGAATACCCTGGGCGGCGTAGAGAGCTGTGACCAGGGCCAGTCTGATATACTTGTGATCAGAAAGAGCGGGAAGGGAAAAACCGGATGACTGCATATGCACTTGGTTGGGAAGATCTAGACTTCTTGGTGTACCGATCGTCACCGATCAGGTCCGGGACCATTCCAAATTGCAGATGGCTCTTTCTGTTAAAAGAGGCTACGGGCAAATCATCGATGATCAAGAGCTGAAAATAAGAAGAGGACCTGAATTGCAGGTCCTCTTCCTCATCAGATTATGGATAATCTGAACTACTTGAGAAAGCTGTACTTCTTTCCGTAGTCCAGCATTTGCTGGATAAAGTCTTTGGGTTGGGTCACCTTGACATCGATGATTTCGCCATTCTCGTCCAGTTCGGGAACCAGTTCGGGATTGATGAACCCGGCATAGGGTGGAATGTTAAAGGGCTTGACCCGGTCCAGGACTTCCTGATGCAGATCTCGATCCACTTGCACACCATAGGTTTCGACCAGTGCTTTCCCTGCTTCATAATCACCTTCGGATTTGATCCGCTGGATCTCCTGCAGAAGGTTTCCGAATAAAACCCGCAGCTTTTCATAGTCGGTAATATTGAAATAGGTTTTTCCATCGCGTGTCACGCGTTCGATCACATTGTCCGGCTGGCCCTTTTCAAAGACCCAGGCGGCGATCAATTGGCGGTTGCGCATATGCGCTTCCTCTACATTTTTTCCGGGTTCGATCCGACGCAGCTGTTTCATCAGGCCATTGCTGATAAACCCGTCATATTCTGCTTTTCCCACCTCGAGGCTGGGCATGAGGCCCAATTCAACCATCTTGGGATCGAGTATAAAGTATAAGGCCACAATGTCAGCCCGCGCTTCCTCCAGGGTGGAGGCATAACTTTTCAGGGTTTCCTTTGGCGTCCCAACACCCGGGTTTAATTTTCCACTGGCATGGCCGATCACTTCATGTAACGCAGTCGCCAGTTTATCACCCAGAGCACCGTGTTCCTTGATGCGGGCTACTTCTTCTGCATCATGGGCAAATTCGTTCAGGATGGACCCTCCGCTGGCCATTTCATACGCCTCCGTGATATTGCCCAGACTCACCGATTTTGATCCGTAATGCTCCCGGATCCAATTGGCATTCGGCAGATTCACTCCGATCGGTGTGGATGGGGCCGCATCGCCCGATTCTCCGGCCACATTGACCACATTGTAGGTGATCCCTACGACATTCGGCTTTTTGTGTTCCGCCAATATGGTACTGTTGTCCTCGAACCACTGGGCATTCTGAGAAAGGACCTGCATGCGTTCGGATGCTTCAAAATCCTTGATCTGCACAATATTTTCATAGGACCCGCGGTATCCCAGGGGATCATTATAGACTTCAACAAAGCCATTGATATAGTCGATATCCCCTTCCGTCGTCTGGGCCCAGGCGATATTGTATTCATCCCAGGTCCTGAGGTCGCCGGTCTGGTAATACCGGATCAACAGATCGAAAGCATTTTTCTGCGCCTCATTCTCTGCAACCCCGGCAGCCAGGGTCAACCATTTGATCATTTCCTGAATGGCCGGACCATAAAGGCCGTCAGCCTTATACACATCTTCGGCCAGGGCACCGGATGCATCGCGGATCATCCGGGAATTCAAGCCATGCGAAACGGGTCTTTGATCGGATTTGTCGATGCGTTTGAGATAAAATGCTTCCACTTCTGCCTGGGTAATATCCGGTGCGTAAAAGTTGGTAGCGGACTGCAGTACCAGGTCGCCGGCTGCATCGGAACTGACCTTTTTCTGATCCATCTCCGGGTCGAACATGGCATTGAGGGCCTCTTCCGAAAGGTTGGCACCCGTTGCAGAGAGTAAGCTCTGGAAGTACTCCCGGGAAAACGTGGGCAGGAACTTGTCATTTCCATAGTGATGGTGGATACCGTTGGAGAACCAGACTCGTTTGGCATAGGTCATCAGTGCCTGCCAGTCGGAGGTGGTTCGATCGCCATCATACGTGCCGACGATGGATTCCAGGGCCTTTCGAATGGACAGGTTGTGTCGGTAGTTCTGGTCATAAATGATATCCCGTCCTGCCAGGCCGGCCTGGTTGAGATAATAGACGAGCTTCTTCTGCTGGAGGCTCAGTTTATCCCATCCGGGAACCTGATAGCGTAGGATGCGGAGATCTGCGACAGTATCGGCAACCCATTCAAATGGTTCCTCAGTGATGGTTTCTGGTTCCGGAGTCGCTTGTTTGCATTGGTACACGCTGCCCGTCATCAGGGCGAATAAGAGGAAATACAAACTTTTTTTCATGGTAAGATTGGTAATGATTCTAGAAGTAAAGATAGAGACTCTTAACATCGGGTAGAAAATGTGGATGGATCGTGATATTATTCCTGCCTGCCAGCCGTAGGCTGGATTCCTGCGATCCACATTCCTGGTTCCTGCGTTTGCTCCCCCGAGAACTCGGGGCTGGTTCCTGGTTACCTATTGCTGGTGTCTAGAGTACGAGGCTTGGCCGTTCAACGTTCAAGAGTCAGCTGACGCTTCCCTGTTCAACGTTCAAGGTGATAATGGCCGTATTTCTCATTCCTCATTCCTCATTCCTCGTTCCTCATTCCTGATTCCTTCATTCCTCATTCCTGCCTGCCAGCCGTAGGCTGGATTCCTGCGTTTGCTCCCCCGAGAACTCGGGGCTGGTTCCTGGTTGTCCATTTTTGAGGACTCAGGTACAAGGCTTGGCTGTTAAACGTTCAAGGCGTGCCCCGAGTACTCGGGGCATCGTCTGGGGTTCAACGTGGTGTCTTGTAAGCCTTCGGCCCCCGGTCCTGAGGGTATTCAGAAAAGTGTGTCAAAAGGAAGAATTGAAGAATGCTTAAATTGACACAATGAAGAAAAGGAAGAAAGAAGAATTCGACTATGCAGAGTTCGAGCGAGAAGCGATATCCAAGCTTCGATCAGGAAAGGGTTTAACAGGAGAAGG
>JAUIEA010000047.1 GCA_030429045.1 Bacteroidia bacterium
GCCAGATCTCGGGAACTGTAACCCCCACCCAGACCGGAACAGCCGATCTGTGCGGCGGTGTGATCACCTATGAGTGGGAATTCACTGATGTCTGCGGGCGACCGACGACCCATACCCAGGTGCTGACCGTGACCCCTGTGCCGGAAGCGACGTTTGATACGCTGCCTCCGTCCATGACCATCACTTGCGATGAGATCCCGACGACTACCCTTGACCTCAACTACGACAATGGGGAAAGTGGGGCCTGCCAGATCTCCGGAACAGTATCGCCGGTCGTCACCGGCATGGCCGACCTGTGTGGTGGCGAGATCACCAATACCTGGGAATTCACGGATGCCTGCGGCCGCACGACCACCCACGTACAGGTCCTGACCGTAACGCCTGTACCGGAAGCGACGTTTGATACGCTGCCTCCGTCGATGACCATCACCTGTGATGAGATCCCGACCACCACGCTGGACCTGAACTATGACAACGGAGAAAGCGGCGCCTGCCAGATCTCCGGAACAGTATCGCCGGTCGTCACCGGCATGGCCGACCTGTGTGGTGGCGAGATCACCAATACCTGGGAATTCACGGATGCTTGTGGCCGGACGACCACCCACGTGCAGGTGCTGACCGTCACCCCTGTACCGGTGGCAACCTTTGATACGCTGCCTCCGAGCATGACGGTGGACTGTGCCAATATCCCCACATCCGCACCGACATTGAACTACGATAATGGTGAAAGTGGTGCCTGTGCGATCACCGGTTCAGTAGCCCCGGTCACCACAGGTATGGCCGACCTGTGTGGTGGGGAGATCACCAATACCTGGGAATTCACGGATGCCTGCGGCCGACTGATCAGCCATGTGCAGGTCATCACGGTCACGCCCGTACCGGAAGCCGTACTGGATACCCTGCCGGCAAGTGCAACCATCACCTGTGCCGAAATTCCGACCACACCCCTGAATATCGATTACACCAATGGACTGACCGGTGCGTGTCTGATCTCCGGCACTGCCGTTCCGATGGTCACTGGTTCCGCTGACCTCTGTGGTGGTACCATTACCAACACCTGGACCTTTACAGATGCGTGCAATCGCACCACGACCCATGTCCAGACCCTGACCGTTACGCCGGTCCCTGTGGCCGTGTTTGATTCATTGCCACCCAGCATGACGGTCGACTGTGCGGACATTCCCACATCTGCACCGACATTGAACTACGATAATGGTGAAAATGGTGCCTGCGCGATCATCGGATCCGTGGCTCCGGTAACAACCGGATCAGCCGATCTTTGCGGAGGAGAAATTACCAATACCTGGGAGTTTACCGATGTCTGTGGCCGTACGATCAGCCATGTACAGGTGATCACGGTTACCCCGGTCCCCGAGGCAGTACTGGATTCCATGCCCGCCAGCAAGACGATCACATGTGCTGAAATTCCCACCACACCCCTGGATATCGATTATACCAATGGGTTGACAGGCGCCTGCCTGATCTCCGGAACGGTGTCGCCGATGGTGACCGGTTCGGCAGACCTTTGTGGCGGGTCCATCACCAATACCTGGACATTTACCGATGTCTGCAACCGGACGACAACCCACACGCAAACCCTGACCGTTACACCGGTTCCCGTAGCGACCTTTGATTCGCTTCCGCCCAGTATGACCGTGGATTGTGCGGATATTCCCACTTCAGCACCTGCGTTGAACTACGACAATGGCGAGTCAGGTGCCTGTGCCATCACCGGATCAGTTCCGGCCGTAACGACTGGCTCAGCGGACCTGTGCGGGGGAACCATTACCAATACCTGGGAGTTTACCGATGTCTGTGGCCGCACCATCAATCACGTACAGACCATCAATGTGAATCCCGTGCCGGAAGCAGACTTTGATACGCTGCCGCCGAGCATGACCATTACCTGCGCGGAAATTCCGACATCGGCGCCCAACCTGGACTTCAGTAACGGACTTTCCGGTGCCTGCCTCATCGCGGGTTCCGTCACTCCGACGATCACCGGCTCAGCGGATCTGTGTGGTGGTACCATTACCCATACCTGGTCCTTTACCGATGCCTGCGGACGGACAAAGACCCATGTTCAGAACCTCACGGTCACTCCGGTGCCGGAAGCGGATTGGGTGAATGCACCCCCGGCTGCCATCACGGTGGATTGTTACAATATTCCGACCTCTGCACCGCCTCTTCAATACACCAACAACCTGACAGGCGCCTGCCTGATTGAAGGAACCGTTTCACCGGTGATGACCGGTAGCGCCAATGAGTGTGGAGGGACGATCACATTTACGTGGACATTCACCGATGCCTGCAACCGGACCAAGACACATGTCCAGACGGTGACGGTGACACCGACACCACCGGCAACCTGGGTGAATCCACCTGCCAGCATAGTCGTAGACTGTTACACTATTCCATCGGGCCCGCCCGATCTGCAGTATACCAATGGAGAGACCGGAAATTGCGGAATCTCCGGTACGGTTTCCGGGACCCAGACCGGATCGGCCAACCTGTGTGGTGGCGTGATCCAGTATGCCTGGACCTTTACCGATCAGTGTGGCCGCAATATTCAACATTTCCAGACCATCACGGTGACACCCACGCCCCAGGCCCAGTTTGTCAACCCGCCACCGGCATTCCTGGTCATTGAATGTGATGAGATTCCAGCCGGCGCACCCACCCTGCAGTATACCAATAATGAGACGGGATCCTGCGAGATCTCGGGAACGGTTTCCCCTGTGCAGACCGGTTCTGCCGGTCTCTGCGGAGGTACGATCAACTATACCTGGACCTTTACGGACCAGTGCGGCCGGATCATTCAACACATCCAGACCCTGGTAGTCAACCCTGCACCGGAGGGCGATTTCCAGAACCCACCCGCCAGTATCACGGTCGATTGCGCCAATATTCCCGGCTCAGCACCCCCGCTGACCTTTACGAATGGCCTGGGTGGAACCTGCGGCATATTCGGATCGGTTCCCGCCCAATTGGTGGGCAGTCCGGATCCGTGCGGAAGCCAGTACTCCTATCAGTGGCAGTTCACGGATCAATGCGGCCGGACAAAAACGCATACCCAGTTTATCACCGTCACGCCAACACCGCAAGCTCAGTTCACCAATCCACCGCTGGACCTCACCGTTGAATGCGACCAGGTGAATGTCAATCTGCCTGCCTTGCAGTATACCAACAATCAAGCGGGCAATTGTGCGATCACCGGCAGCGTACAGGGGCAACAAACCGGCGTATACGACTACTGCGGAGGTACCCTGTTCAACGAATGGGAGTTTACGGACAACTGTGGTCGCACTATTTCCCATGTCCAGACCGTCACCGTATTGCCTTCACCAGCTGCCGTGTTCCAGAATCTTCCACCGGATATTACCGTGACATGCGACAATATTCCAGGACCGGACCAGGCGTTGACCTATTCCAATGGGCTGAATGGCGCCTGTTCCATCCAGGGTAGCATATTGCCTTCTGAATCCGGTACATGGGATGCCTGCGGTGGCTACAAGGAATTTGAATGGTTCTTCCAGGACGATTGTGGCCGGACCATCCAGCATACCCAGAATGTCATCATCCTCAAAGGGCCGGATCCCGTGTTTATCGATCCTCCCATGGATGCGACCATCAGTTGCAGTGAAGCGGAACAACTGGATCCGTCCATTTTGATCTCCTACTCCAACTACGGCGTCGGTGATTGTGAGAACCAGGGGACGGTCGAAGCGTTCGCGGATGCGAACTACAATGAATGCGGAGGGACCATTCTCTATACCTGGGAGTTGGATGCCTGCGGCAATCCGATCACCCATACCCAGGTGTTCACCGTAGAGCCTGTTGCGGACCCGATCTTTGTGGCCGGACCTCCCGATCTGACCCTCGAATGTGGTGAGCCTCTGCCCCCGTTGGATGAATTGTACTATTTCAACAATCAGTTCGGGATCTGTGAGATCGAAGGGTTTGTCCAACCGACGGTAACGGAAGTGGATCACGTTTGGACCATTACCTGGGAATACACCAACCCGTGTACCGGGAATGTGATCACAGAGAAGCAGGTGATCGTCGAAAAGCCAGATCCGATCATGCAGATCGATCCGGATACCATTCGGATCTGCCTGGGCGAAAGCTTTGATCTGTCCACCTTGCAGGTGGTTGACCTGAACAACGCCAAACCGAGCATCACCTATCACACCGGAACACCGGCAACCGCGGCAAACCAGCTGAGCAGTACGGTGGTGTCTCCGATCGTCACGACTGTTTATTATGTCAAGGGTACCACGGTCTTTGGCTGTATCGGAGAAATACCCTTCACGCTGATCGTCGACCAGCCAGTAACGGCTGGCGGGAATGGCGGAGGATACCTCTGTAATGGAGCAGCGAATGTCAATTTCTTCGACTATATCACGGGCAATTATACACCTGGCGGAACCTGGGTCGATCCAAACAATAGCGGAATCGACATCTTCCCGCCGACGGATGTCAGTTTTGCTGGCTTCCCCGCCGGTGTCTATACCTTCAATTATATCGTACCGAACAACGGAGCATGCATAGGCGATACGTCCACCATTGCACTCTCCTATGTCGCGCCGATCAATATCCTGGTCGACAGCCTGGTCTGTGAATCCAGCCAGGATTTCTACAACGTCTATTTCACCCTGAACACCTTTGTACCCACCGTTTCGATCGGTACTTTGGCCGATCTGGGCAACGGGAAGTATTCGGTGAGTGCCATCCCGGTCGATTCCTCCCTGACCATCGTCGGGACGGATCTGGCCAGTGGCTGCTTTGCCGTGGTGGTCATCGATCCACCGAACTGTAATTGCCCGCCGGTACCCAATCCGGTCAATCTGGGAGATCCGGTCATTTGCCAGGGAGATCCGATCCCCACCTTGCAGGTGACCGTCGGTCCTGGTGATATTGCCAATTGGTACAATGCACCAAACGGTGGAACCTTGCTACAGGCGAACAGTACCTCCTATACACCGGGTGTATCCAATCCGGGTGTGTATGTGTACTATGTGGAAGCGGTCAATGCGATGTTCCCCAACTGTAAGAGTACCCAGCGGACACCCGTCGAATTGACGATCCAGCAGAAGCCGACGGTTGTCAATGGCATCCTGAAGTCCTGCGATGCCAACAATGACGGATTGGCCACCTTTACCCTGAGCAATGCAAATATCCAGGTCAACGGGAACCCCAACAATGTGTTCGTCTATTACCTGACGGCTGCCGATGCGCAGAATGGTGTGAATCCGTTGCCAAATACCTATACGAACACCGTCCCCTACCAGCAGACCGTCCATGTGGTGGTCACCAACCAGGCCGGATGTAAGTCTCAGGCCCAGGTGACACTGATCGTCTTCCCGACCATCCAGCTGACCGCAGATGTCACCGGAGAAACGTGCCTGGGTGACGATGATGGCAGCGTGGTCATCAGCTCCACCGGAGGTACGGGACAGGTGCTTTACAGCCTGACCAATAGCAACTACACAGCTCAGACCACTTACAACAACCTGAGCGCAGGTGCACATACCGCCTGGGCACGGGATACCTTTAATTGTACGGTGTCGGTGCCCTTTACTGTGCCGGATGGTCTGGAGCTGACAGTCGATCCATTCACTGTGGTGTGTAATAACAATAATACACCGAGTGATGCCACCGATGACTTCTATACCATCACATTTACAGTAAGCAATAATCAGGCGAATGCAGGAACCTTCAATGTGACAGGTCCGGGTATCAACCAGGGTCCGTTCACCTATGGAGCATCTCACAACTTTACCATTCCTGCTAATGGCCAGTCATTGACGCTGACCTTTGCGGATGCAGTGAAGGGATGTCCGGTGACCCAACAGATCGGGCCATTGAATTCCTGTTCCACGGATTGTCTCATCACCATTACCACCCTGACCAAGGTGTGTAATGATGCGGGAACCAATTCTGATCCGGCAGACGACTTCTACGAGTTCACGGTCAATGCAACTGCCGTAAATGGCGGACCTTCCAACAGTTTTGTGGTGGTCATCGGAGGAACGACCTATGGTCCCTTTACCTATGGAACGGGCGGCACGTTTACCTTGCCCGCGGATGGATCGAATCCGGTGGTGACCTTCATCGATAGCGATGACGACCAGTGTTCCGCCAGCCAATCGGCAGGGGTGCTGACACCTTGTTCCAATACCTGTCTGATCACCGCCGTGGTGGACAGTATCAAGTGCGACGGACTGGGAACGGAGAACGACATTTTTGATGATGTCTTTACCTTCCAGGTGACGGTCAGCGGTCTCAACAAATCCACCAGCTGGTATGTCGATCCGAATTCCGGGACAACCTATCCATATGATGTTGCCCAGACCTTTGGACCTTACCTGATCACCAATGGAGTGGTTGTCCTCACCCTGGTGGACAGTGCCGATCCGAATTGTACGGTCCAGATCCAGGTGACCCCACCACCACCGTGTTCCGAACCTTGTGAACTGGTGGTTGTCAATCTGAACCAGGGCCCGTGTGATGACAATAATACCGGTCCGAATGTCGACGATGACTTCTTTGCTGTCTCCTTTACCGTCAATGCGGTGCTGGGGAATACCAGTCAGTATGAAGTGACCTGGAATGGGATGACCTGGGGGCCTTTCAGTTATGGCTCCAATGTGAATATTCCGAATATTCCGGCCAATGGCCAGACCATTACGCTTTTGATTACGGACGTCAATAATCCGGCGTGTGTCACCTCTGTGGATGTGATGCAGGATCCCTGCTCTGAATGTAACCAAACGGCAGAGGCAGGTCCGAACTTTGAGCTGGGCTGCCTGACCCCGAATGTGATCCTCCAGGGTTCTGCGAATCCGGCCAACGGCACCTATTCCTGGTCCGGTCCGAACAATTTCATGTCCAATATTCCGACACCAATTGTCAGCTTCCCGGGTACCTACATTCTGACGGTCACCTATGCTGACCAGTGTGTGGCCATCGACAGTGCCATTGTCACGGTCGATCAGTCCATTCCTGTAGCAGATGCCGGAGCGGATGGTGTCCTGACCTGTGTGGTAGACACCCTCATCCTGGGTGGAGCCGGGACTTCACTGGGGCCTGACTTTATCTATATCTGGAAAGACGGGGCGGGCAATCAGATCGGAAATACCCCGACACTGGTGATCACGCAGCCAGGAACCTATACCCTGCAAGTGATCAACTTTACGAACAATTGCAGCTCCCCTGTAGACCAGGTGGTGGTGGTATTGGATGAGGAGACACCGTTGACGCCCATCTATACCGACCCGGCAGGTGCATTGGGTTGCCTGGTGGATACCGTGACCTTGTCGACGGATGCGCAAGATGGCGTCGTGTTCACCTGGACCCAGGGAGGAACAACTGTAAACGGATTGACCTACGAGGTGACCCTGCCGGGGTTGATCACCCTGACCGCCGTCGACACGACCAATGGTTGTTCCGGCGCCAGCCAGATCACTATTAATGATGAAACAGATATTCCGTTGGTCAACAACGGCATCCTGAAATCCTGTGATCCGGATGGAGATGGGTTGGCTACGTTCGACCTGACCCTGGCGAATACCCAGATCAACCCGGATGCGACCAATACGTTTACCTATCATCTGACCAATGCAGATGCGCAGGCAGGAACGAATCCATTGCCGGCATCGTACACCACAGTAACTCCTGGTCAACAGGTGATCTATGTCCGTGTGGCGAATGCGATCGGATGCTTCGATGTGGCGACGTTGACCCTGGTGGTCTTCCCACCGGTTGTCCTGCAGACCAATGTGACGCCGGTGACGTGTCTGGGCGATGCCAACGGATCCGTAACCTTGAGTTCTACCGGAGGCACTGGACAGGTGGTGTACAGTCTGATGAACAGCAACTATACGGCACAGACCGTCTATGGTTCTCTGTCCGCAGGCAACCATACCGCCTGGGCTCGAGACACCTTTGGTTGTACGGTCAGCCAGCCGTTTAACGTTCCGGCTGGTCTGGATCTCAACCTGGATAACTTTGAGGTCGTTTGTGATAACAACGGTACGCTGGCAGATGCGACGGATGACTTCTATGTCGTTACGTTCACGGTCAGTAACAGCCAGGCCAACGTCGGTACCTTTAATGTGACGGGCACGGGCGTAAACGAGGGACCATTTACGTATGGCGTTTCACACAGCTTTACGATCCCGGCCAACGGACAGACCCTGACGCTGACCCTGGCAGACGTGGTCAAAGGTTGTTCACTGACCGAACAGATCGGTCCATTGAATACCTGTTCGACCAACTGTCTGTTGACCATTACCACCCTGAACAAGGTGTGTAATGACAATGGTACCGATTATGATCCGGCGGATGACTTCTACACGTTTACAGTCAATTCCACCGCTCTTAATCCTGGCGCCAGCGGCACCTTCAACGTAGTGATTAGTGGAAACACGTACGGGCCATTCACCTATGGAACCGGCGGTACATTTACCATCCCGGCCAATGGAACGAATCCGGTCGTCACTTTTGTCGATGCAGACGACAATCAATGTTCTGCGTCCCAGTCTGCCGGTGCCCTGATCCCCTGTTCAGACAAGTGCCTGCTCAATGCCCTGGTGACCAATATTGTCTGCGACAAGAATGGAACGGATAATGACCCGCTGGATGATACCTATGACTTTGAATTGACCGTCACTGGATTTAACAACTCCACGGATTGGTATGTCGATCCGAATTCTACCAACACCTATCCTTATGGGGTGTTGCAGAATTTCGGTCCCTACCTGATCTCCAATGGCAACCTGGTGCTGACCCTGGTGGACAGTGCAGATCCTGCCTGTACGGTCGAGATCACCGTCACACCACCGCCTCCTTGCTCCGAACCTTGTGAGGTGGAACTGGTCAATCTGAATGTCGGCCCGTGTAATAACAACAATACCGGTCCGATCACCTCAGATGATTACTTCCAGGTGAGCTTCGTCGTCAATGCCATCCTGGGGAATACCAGCACTTATGAAGTGACGGGTGGTGGGCAAACCTGGGGGCCATTTGCCTATGGTTCACTGGCTGTGTTGAATAATATTCCGGCGAACGGCCAGGTGATTACCCTGACCATTCTCGACCTGAACAATCCGAATTGCTCTACCACCATTAATGTGAGCCAGGATCCTTGTTCTGAATGTAATCAGACAGTAGAAGCCGGACCCGGATTTACCCTGGATTGTACGGTCCAGACAGCGACCTTGAATGGCTCCGCCAACCCGACTGTGGGGGCATCCTACCTCTGGTCTGGTCCGAATGCCTTCAGCTCGACCATTCCGAATCCGGTGGTTTCCTTCCCCGGCACGTATGTGCTGACCGTGACCTATCCTGATCAGTGTACAGTTGCTGACAGTACGGTGGTCGATATCGATGCATCTGTACCTCAATCCAATGCGGGTCCGGACAGGGTCCTGACCTGTCTGATCGATTCCGTCTATCTGGATGGCAGTAACAGTTCCACGGGTCCGAATTTCCAGTATATCTGGAAAGACCCCTCAGGTCAGGTCATCAGCAATAGTCCCGGATTGTGGGTTACCCAGCCTGGAAACTATACACTGCAGATCATCAACACGGATAACAATTGCAGCTCCCTGATCGATATCGTGTCGGTGACGGAAAACAAGCAGAATCCGGTGGCTCCGATCATGGCCGATCCGGGTGAGTTGCTCAACTGTGTCATTGATAATGTCCTGTTGTTTACCGATCCCCAGCCGAATATCGTGTTCACCTGGGATGTCGGAGGCACCAAGATCGATGGATTGCAAACGATCGTCAACCAGCCTGGTCTGGTCACACTGACAGCGACCAATACTATAACCGGTTGTGTTGGGGTCAGTCAGATCCTCATCGAAGATCAGACGGAATATCCTATTGTGAACGTCCAGCCTCCAGGCAGCCTCAACTGCGTGGATACGGAGGTCACCATTGATGCCAGCTCATCACAGAGTGGACCCAACATCATCTTTACCTGGTATGATGAGAACGGGGTTGAAGTCCAATCCGGTTCGAATAAATACCTGACGGTAAGCGATGCCGGCGAATACTACCTGGAAGTGGCCGATACGACGAACGGATGTGCAAACCGGGATACGGTTACCGTGATCACCGATGTGGATTATCCGATCGTGGATGCCGGACCTCAGGTCAAGTTGCCTTGTGATATCTATACCACGGGGTTATCCGCAACAGGAAGCAATTACGGCAATACCGCAGTCATCAGCTGGTCATCACCCCAGGGAGTAGTGTTGAGTGGTGGCAATTCATTTACCCCACAGGTGGAAGGTACCGGATGGTATTTCATCGATCTGACCAATGGAGAGAATGGATGCGTCTCGCGAGATTCCGTCTTTGTCAAGGGGAATGCAGATGCGCCTGACCCGGACATAGAAGTGGATCCGATCGCTTGTAAGGGAGATAATGACGGTGCTATCCTGGTCGGAAATATCCAGAATGGTACACCCCCCTATACCATTCAGCTGAATGGGCAAGTGGACAACTCCGGTCAATTCACCCCGCTGGGTCCGGGTACGTACAATCTGCAGATCACAGATGCGAAGAATTGTAAATTCGATACGACCATTGTGATCGTAGAAGGAAATGACCTGTTCCTGTCCCTGTCCACCAACAGCATTCTGATCGTGGAAGGAGACAGTGCAGTGCTGGAGGCGATCGTGAATATTCCGGCAAGTGAGATCGGTGCAGTGGTCTGGAGCCCGGGTAAATTCCTGACCTGTGATTCCTGCCTGATCACCAAGGTGATCCCCCTGAATACCCAGGAGTACCAGGTGACTGTTACGGATCTGGGTGGATGTTCTGCGACGGATTACCTGATCGTTGTGGTCAAGAAAGACACCAAGGTGTATATCCCGAATGCCTTCTCTCCTGATGGCGATATCATCAATGATAACTTCACCCTGTTCGGGGACGATAAGGTCAAGCGGATCCTGTCGATGAAGATCTTTGATCGCTGGGGAGGACTGATGTTCCAGGGAGATGACATTCCGCCGAACGATCCACAATATGGATGGGACGGGACGACCAAGGGGCAGCCTGTCGAACTGGGTGTCTATGTCTACATGTTCATTGTAGAATTCACGGACGGTCGACAGGAGGTCTTCTCCGGTGATGTGACCGTGACCAAGAAACTGGCGCCATAAGCACTTTGGTTTATTGAAATCAAGCGAACGCCACTCCGATCTTTCGGAGTGGCGTTTTCGTATTTAAGGAACCGGGGAGGGCTAGCAGATCCTCGGTAGCTGCTCGCCCGGCAGCATATGCACGACGCGTGATCCGCCGATGAGGCTCTTGATGACTACCTGGCCGGGGTGTGTACTGACCACTTCGCCAATGCAAGCTGCACCGGCGCCTTTCGGGTCGGATTGGATCAGATTCAAGGCCGACTCAGCAATATCCTTGTCCACAACAGCGATGAAGATCCCTTCATTAGCCACATAAAGCGGGTCGAGGCCCATCAGTTCGCAGGCACCCTCTACTTCTGCTGAAACGGGCAGGTCCTTTTCTTGCAGTCGAATGCCGTGGTTGGATCGCTGACTGATCTCATTGAGCACCGTGGCTACACCGCCGCGGGTCGGATCCCGCAGGAATTTGATCCTGTCGCCGAAGGCATCCAGGAGGCTGATGACCAGGTGATTGACCGATCGGGTGTCACTGACAATAGAGCTTTCAAAGGCGAGTCCTTCCCGGACAGAGAGAATGGCCATGCCATGAGCGGCCAAAGGGCCGCTGACCAGGATCTGGTCACCGACACAAATATGTTCGGATCCGATCCGTGCCTTGGGATGGACCGTGCCAATCCCCGTAGTATTGATAAAGATCTTGTCTCCCTTCCCTTTGTCCACCACCTTGGTATCCCCGGTGACGATCTGTACATGAGCCTCGGCACAGGCGTGTTTGATCGCCTGAAGGATTTCCCATAATTCAGCAACCGGCAAGCCTTCTTCCAGGATAAGTCCCAGCGAAAGATAGCGTGGTATTGCACCACACATGGCCAGATCATTGACTGTGCCGTTGACGGCCAGTTCACCAATATTGCCCCCCGGGAAAAATACCGGATGGACCACAAAACTGTCTGTGGAAAAGGCCAGGTCACCCGGGAGATTAAAAAAGGCACCATCATGCTCCTGGTCGAGGATCGGATTGTGGAGCGCCTCAAAGATGAGTTTGTCCAGGAGTCGGTGAGTCAACACGCCACCGCTGCCATGCCCCAGGGTGATGACATCAAAATCCAGTTTCGGCAGCGGACAATCCATGGTGAAACGAAGAATCATATGGTAGAATTATTCTTGGCTATTGTGTTTGACCCAAGATGAAATCTCAAATCACAATTGTCAAAAAACAAATAAATCTCAAATCACAAATTCAAAATAAACCAACCTGACAGCAGGTAAATTCAATTTCGCAATTCCCAATTCAACCAATTGGTCTTCAACATTACGTTGCGAAAAACGAACAGCCCCGAGTCCTCGGGGTGAACTGCGAATGGCCTTTTACCCATTACCCTTTACCCATCACTCATTACCCAACACCCATTCCCAATCGAAACCTTCTTCAATGAATAACGACTCAGGCGAATGGCCCCGAGTCCTCAGGGCGAATGGCGAACAGCCTTTTACCTTTTACCCTTTACCCAATATCCATCACCCTTCCCCCACGCCTGCTCCGGCATAATGGTAATATGCCGCGCAAGCCCCTTCACTAGACACCATAGGCGCGCCCATCGGTTTCTCCGGGGTACATGTCACGCCAAAATACGGACACTCGGCAGGTTTCATGATCCCCTTGAGGATGGCACCGGCCATACACCCGTTATTGGTCTCGGCGGTGGTGGGAGAGAGTTCAAACTTCCTTCGGGCATCAAAAGCGGCATAGGCGTTCTTCACGGCATATCCGCTGGCCGGGATCGTCCCGATCCCGCGCCACTCCCTGTCAGCGACATCGAAGACGGAGTGGATGGTGTCCTGAGCATGGCGATTGCCTTCCTTTTGCACCACACGGACATATTGGTTTTCCAGACGGGCCTTTCCGGCTTCCAGTTGCCGGACAGCCATGGTGATCCCCTGCAACAGATCCACCGGTTCGAATCCGGTGACGACAATGGGGACCTGATACCTCGCAACGATCGGTTCATACTCCTCCATACCCATGATGGTACAGACATGGCCGGCAGCCAGGAAGGCATCGATGGATGTCTCCGGATCACCGAGGATGGCTTCCATGGCCGGTGGCACCAGGACATGAGACGCCAGCACGCTGTAATTTGTCAGGCCGAGCTGTTCCGCATGAACCACAGAAAGTGCATTTGCAGGGGCAGTGGTTTCAAAGCCGACGGCAAAGAAGACCACTTGTTTTTCGGGAAGCGTTCTGGCCAGTTGTACGGCTTCCAGCGGCGAGTAGACGATCCGGATATCCGCACCGCCGGCCTTGGCTTCGAGAAGGCTCTTTCCGGTGCCGGGCACCCGCAGCATATCACCAAAGGAGCAGAGGATGACGCCTTTTTCTTCGGCCAGGTAGATGGCCTCGTCGATCAGGCCCAGGGGGGTCACACAGACTGGACAGCCCGGGCCATGGACCATGGTGATCTGTTTCGGCAGCATGGTGAGGATGCCGTGTTTGACCAGGCTATGGGTCTGACCTCCGCAGATCTCCATGATGGTCCAGGGGCGGGTCACGATGCGATGAAGCGTGTCCAGGTACTGTTGGACGAGTGCAGGGTCTCGGAATTCACTGAGGTATTTCATGATCCCGGAATTTTGGTTCGATCGATCGGTTGATCGGGATTCAGCTCCTCCAGTTCACCGATCTGCTGGAGGTATTTGAAGGTCTCCAGGGCTTCGGCTTCATCCACGACCTGGAGAGCAACACCCACATGGACCAGTAGGTAATCGCCCGGTTTGGCCTCCGGAGTCATGGAGAGGTTGACCTCCTTGATCGTACCGCCAAAGGAGACCCGCCCCATCCGAAAGACATCATCCAGTTGGGCGGAGATCGATTCCAGTTTTCCAGGTATGGCCAGGCACATAGCGGTTCAGATTTGATGAGCGAATACGTGTGATACTTCGTTCTTTTGGGTCCGATAATCTCCCTCCTGGCTTTGCCAGTGGAGCGCGAGCTGCCCCAGTGGGATATTTTCATCATTGGGGGATAACTGGCGGTGGCGCAGGAGGTTGAAGTCTCCCCCCAGCTGACGTTCAACCATGCGGTTCAGCAATGCATTCTGCCAGACCCCGCCACTCAGGGCGATACGTCGCACTCCGGCAGCACGGGCGATCTGACCGATCTTTTGGGCCAGACTGCCATGAAAGGCTGCTGCGATCTCCGCAGGTGCCCGCCCGGCTTGACAGTCCGCAACGATCTGGTGGATGAGCCCGGTCCAATCCAGGGCGCCTTCGGTTCCGGTCTGCCAGGGATAAGCCCCGGTATGCGATGCCCGGGTCGCCATGGTTTCCAGGCGGAGGGCGGCCTGGCCTTCATGGGTTTGGGTACCCGCCAGTCCGAGCAGAGCGGCAACACCGTCAAACAGACGGCCTGCACTGGACGACATCATGGGGTCATCCTCCCGTAGCAGCGTACGATAGAACCGGATGACTTTTTCGGAAAACAAGGTATCCACCAAAGGGGTGGCATCGGCAATTTCCGCCGTGATGGACAAGGCCGATAATCGGGGTTCCCGGGCCATTTTATCCCCCAGGATGAGGGGGAAGGGCTTGAGGTACGCCAGTCGATGGTAGGTCCTGCCATATCGAAGAAAAAATTCTCCTCCCCACATCGTCCCATCGTCGCCATATCCTGTACCATCCCAAATGACACCAAGAGTGGGCTCGGGGTCACGGAGCAGATCATGTTCAGCCAGAACAGCCGCAAAATGGGCCAGGTGATGTCCGTAGGTTCGCAAGGGTGTATCTGTGGTATTGGCCAGGGAGGCGCCAAACCGGGAGGTAAAATACCCGGGGTGATCGTCAGTCAGGATGACATCCGGTTGGACCTCAAGGATGGACAGCAGGTGCCGGGTCACATGTTTGAAAGACTCCTCTGCTTCAAAACTTTCCAGGTTGCCCAGATACTGGCTGATATGGGTGAGCCCTTTGTGCTGAATGGCCAGGGCACCCTTCATATGGGCACCCAGGGCCAGGGCGGATCCCTGCCATCCGGGGAAGGACTGATGGATATATGCTGGGGCATACCCCCTTGACCTGCGGATCACAATGGGGGCCGAGGCAGGTCCCGTCCACCGGATCACACTGTCATCCTGGGGGACGAGGATCTCCCGGTCGTGATGAATAAAATGATCGGCTATCCCGGCAAGGCCCTGTCGGGCTTCCGCCTCCTGATACAGGATGGGAGACCCGCTCAGATTGGCACTGGTCGCCACAACAGGGTGGGGGAAGGCCTCCAGGATCAGGGCAAACAAGGGGGTATTGGGGAGCATGACCCCGATCTGATCCAGGCCCGGTGCAATGTCTTCGAGGGGAATTCCGGATCGGTTCTGCGCGCCTATGGGGCAGAGTACAATGGGGGCTTCCGGACTGGTGAGCAGCTCCCGAATTTCGGGATGAAGCGCAATGTCCCCTCCTAACATCGCCAGATCGGGATACATCAGAGCAAAGGGCTTGTCTGGTCGATGCTTGCGTTGACGCAGTGTTTGAATGGCCTCCGGATTGCGGGCATCTGCCAGGAGGAGGTAGCCTCCCAGTCCTTTCACAGCGAGGATCTGTCCCGAACCCAGGGCATCGGCAGCAAGATCGACGACGGACCGGGCGTCTGAAATCCTCTGGTGCGTCTGCCCATCTTCCCAGGTCATGGGGATGGCACAAGCCGGACAGGAGTTGGTCTGCGAAAAATATCGCCTGTCCTTGACATCTTCGTATTCAGCATGGCAGGTCGGGCAGATTGGAAAGGCAGACATGGTGGTGCGTTCCCGATCGTAAGGCAAACGATGGGTGATACTGTATCTGGGCCCGCATTGGAGACAGGTGGTAAATGCATAACCGGCCCGGCGATTGTCCGGATCCCGGATCTCCGACCGACAAGAAGGGCACAAGCCGCGATCGGGGGTGAGAACCAGATCGGACGGGGCCCCATCCTCACTTTTTCGAATGGTGAAGTCGGATGAGGGCGAACCATGTATTCGCCGGATGTCCATGTCCAGAATACGGGCATAATCGGGGAGGTGATCCCGGATCAGCCGGATCCGTTCCGCTATGGTTTTCCGATCGCCATCCATTTCCAGGTGGACCCCGTCTTTTCCATTGCTGATCCATCCGGTCCAGCCCTGTTTCTGAGCCATTTGGAAGACCAGAGGTCGAAAGCCGACTCCCTGGACCTGGCCGCGGATATGGATGTGATATTGTTCTGGATCGTTCATAGAAAAGGATCAAATTCAAATTCCAGTGGTTGTTTTATGGGGTTCCTGTTTATTGTGCACCGCAGAGGACACAGAGTCTCAAAGAGTAATTTTTATTTCCCTTATCCCTTTACCTATTACCTATTACCCATTACCCATTACCCAATACCCAATACCCAATACCGCACCCTGAACACGTTTCATTCTAAAGACACGGCCGCCCCGGCTTTTTCCTTCAGCCAGGAATACCATTCATCCATGCCCTGTCCGGTGGTGGCAGAAACCTGGATAAAGGTGTCGATGTGACTGACCTGGCGAGCATATTCAATCATTTTATCGACATGAAAATTGACATAGGGGAGCAGGTCGATCTTGTTGATCAGACAGATGTCGGCCGAGTGAAACATATCGGGATACTTCAGCGGTTTGTCATCGCCTTCTGTCACTGAAATGATGATGACGCGTGCTGATTCACCCAGATCGAACATGGCCGGGCAGACCAGATTGCCTACATTCTCAATAAAGAGCAAGGCATCCTGGGTGGGTTTGAGATGCTTGACGGATGCATTAACCATCTCGGCATCGAGGTGGCATCCTTTGCCTGTGTTGATCTGGACCACGGGGACGCCTGTGGCTCTGATCCGGTCGGCATCACAGCTGGTTTGCTGGTCGCCTTCGATCACAAAACACGGTGTGTCCGGATGCAGGTCGGCCAGGGTACGTTCGAGGAGTGTCGTCTTTCCGGAGCCGGGCGAACTGACCAGGTTGAGGGCCGTGATCCCCCGGGCTTCAAAAAAGCCGCGATTCCGCTCGGCCAGGAGTTGATTCTTCTGCAGAATGTCCTGTTCCAGGGTGATGACACGACCGTCACGGGCAGTGTGCTCATGATGATGGGTATGGGGCTCTTGTCCGTGCAGGTGATGACCATCGCCGTTACATCCGCAGGTAATACACATAATGGGTTGGGTTTAGGTTAATGAACAGTCAGGGCGTGGACCCGCAATTCTTTTCCGTGGATGACTTCGGTAAAAGGGCCGGAGCAGGCCGGGCACAGTTGATGAAGTGCCTGGATGGAAAAGACGGTTTCACATTCCATACATCTGGC
This sequence comes from Bacteroidia bacterium, assembly GCA_030429045.1. Classification (GTDB taxonomy): domain Bacteria; phylum Bacteroidota; class Bacteroidia; order Chitinophagales; family Saprospiraceae; genus JAGNXB01. The sequence continues at coordinate 17,487 of JAUIEA010000047.1, forward strand.
TTCTCCGGGGATATGATGGATGGCTTTGGTGGCATGGGCCAGTACACTGTTTCGTACAGCTTCCGACCAGGCAAAGTCCAGCGCCCGTAATTCAATGCCCGCCAGTTGGCCGATCTCCAGTTCGATATGCGACACTTCCCGAGCACCTGCCTTCTCGACCGCTTCCCGGGCAATGTCCACAATGCTCATGGCAATGGATAATTCATGCATGGTGCCAAAAATCAGATGTCCTTGTTGATCTTCTTGACGACCCGGATTTTGGTGTACAGGATGATCCCGGCTGTAACGGCCAATACCAGAGGAATGGCATGTTCGACATTGATGGTGTAATGCAGGATGGACCAGCCATCAGATACACCGTGACCGGGATGCGCCAGGATCATTCCAGGCAGGAACAGGGCGATCAAAAAAATGAGCTTTTTCATAGGAAGCGCAATTTGAGACGGAAGTTAGGTTGTCATGCCCACTCACGTTCATGATGAAAGTCATTTTGCAATATGATGACGGTCAGCAAGTTGTGGGGAATTAGAAGTTTACATTAGGCCATTCTTTACCGCCGAAACAATCACCTGCAAAACGTTCTAGGTATGATCCAGGCACCACCCACCAAGAAGCGCCCCACCTATTTTGAAGAACTCAGGGCCAGGGGGCATTCCCGACGAGATTTTATGAAAGTGTGTACCAGCCTGGCGGCATATATGGGACTGGAGGCAAGCGGAGTGGCGCAGATCGCCAAGGCGTTGGAGACAAAGCCCCGACTGCCGGTGATCTGGTTGCATTTTCAGGAATGTACCTGTTGCAGTGAGTCCTTTATCCGCTCTTCGCATCCGATCGTTTCGGATATCATCCTCGATCAGGTATCACTGGACTATACCGAAACCCTGATGGCGGCATCCGGACATGCTGCAGAAGCGGCCATGCACAAGACCATGGAGGACCACTATGGCGACTACATCCTCTGTGTCGAAGGCTCCGTACCAACAGGCGAGGATGGCGTTTTCTGCTGTATCGGCGGTAAATCGGCCGAGCAGATCCTGGAAGAAACGGCTGCAGGGGCCAAGGCGATTATCGCCTGGGGCTCTTGTGCCTGTAACGGTTGTGTCCAGGCAGCCAAGCCCAATCCGACCCGGGCGACACCCATTCACAAGTTGGTGAAAGGGAAGCCGATCATCAAGGTCCCGGGCTGCCCGCCGATCGGTGAGGTCATGGCCGGGGTGATCGTCCACGTCGTCACATTCGGCACCCTTCCCGAGCTGGATGGCGCGGGAAGGCCCAAGGCATTTTACAGCAAACGGGTGCACGACAGTTGCTATCGCAGACCCTATTATGATGCGGGCATGTTTGTCGAATCCTTTGACGATGAGAACGCCAAGAAGGGATATTGCCTCTATAAGGTCGGGTGTAAAGGTCCGAGTACCTACAACTCCTGCGGGATTATCAAATGGAATAACGGGGTCAGTTACCCGATCCAATCCGGACATGGATGTATCGGCTGTTCGGAAGCCAACTTCTGGGATGCCGGTCCATTCTACCGGCGGATGCAATCCTTCCCGGGATTTGGCATCGAAAGCAGCGCCGATGAGATCGGCCTGGCTGCTGCGGCTGCTACCGGCATCGGGATTACGGCCCATGCCATCGGGACCAACCTGCGAAAATCCAAATTGATCAATGATCTGATCACGGAGGGCAGGGAATCAGAACAGGAACTTTAAACTTCCGCTAAAGCGAAATCATCATGGCAGAACGACTGGTCATAGATCCGATCACCCGCATTGAAGGACACCTGCGGGTGGAGGTAGAAATCAATGAAGGCAAGGTCACCGAAGCCTATTCGGCGGGGACCATGGTCCGCCTGTTGGAAGAAATACTCAAAGGGCGTGATCCCCGGGATGCCTGGGCCTTTGTGGGGCGGGTATGCGGGGTTTGTACCACTGTCCACTCGCTGGCCTCTGTCCGTGCCGTCGAAGATGCCCTGGATATTACGATTCCACCCAATGCAGAATTGGTGCGTAACCTGATGTTCTGCACCCAGTATATGCACGACCATGTCGTGCATTTCTATCACTTGCATGCCATGGATTGGGTGGATGTGGTGGCGGCCTTGAAAGCCGACCCCAAGGCAACATCTGAGATCGCCCAGTCTATTTCCAACTGGCCGAAGAGTTCGCCCGGCTATTTCTCAGATCTGCAGAAAAGGATTAAAAAATTTGTAGAGAGTGGCCAGCTGGGCATTTTCGCCAATGGCTATTGGGGGCACCCTGCCTATAAATTGCCACCGGAGATCAACCTGATCGGACTGGCCCACTATCTGGAGGCCCTGGAGTGGCAGAAAGAAATTGTCAAGGTCCACACCATTTTCGGCGGAAAGAACCCGCACCCCAACTATCTGGTGGGTGGAATGGCCTGTGCGATCGGTCTGGATGAAGCCAGTGCGATCAATGCAGAGCGTCTGGCGTATGTCGGCCAATTACTGCAGGATGCCAAAGAGTTTATCAATCAGGTCTACATCCCCGACCTGCTGGCCGTGGCACCTTACTACCTGGACTGGGGAGCGATCGGAGGCGGACTGGGCAATTTCCTGGTCTACGGGGATATGTCCGCCAACGGGTATCGGGATACAGCCGGGTATAAATTCCCCAGTGGAGCCATCCTGAATAAGGACCTCAGCCAGGTGTATGAAGTGGATCTGCGGGAAGATGCCCAGGTGCAGGAATTCATCAGCAACTCCTGGTATTCCTATTCTGATGGGAACGAGGTTGGAAAACACCCCTGGCAGGGTGAGACCACCCTGAAATATACGGGTCCCAAACCGCCCTATGAGCATCTCGATGTCGATCAGAAGTACAGCTATCTGAAGACCCCACGGTGGAAAGGGAATGCCATGGAAGTAGGTCCGCTGGCCCGGGTGCTGGTGGGCTATGCCCGTGGTCGAGAAGATTATAAAGAGGTCGTCGACAGCACCCTGAGTAAATTGGGGGTGCCGGCAACGGCCCTGTTTTCCACGCTTGGCCGGACCGCGGCCCGGGGACTGGAATCCATCCTGGTGGCCGATTGGGCACAGGAGTTTTATGACCAGTTGATCGGGAACATTCGCAATGGCGATACCCGGATGGCCAACACGGAAATGTTTGACCCCAAACACTGGCCGGACAGGGCCATGGGTGTCGGACACACCGAAGCTCCTCGCGGCGCTTTGGGACACTGGGTGGTGATCGAAGATCAGAAGATCGCCAATTACCAGCTGGTGGTACCCACCACCTGGAATGGATCTCCCCGGGATCATAACGGACAACGGTCCGCCTATGAAGCCGCACTGCTGGATACACCTGTTGCTGATCCGGCACAACCTGTGGAGATCTTGAGAACCATCCATTCCTTTGACCCTTGCATGGCCTGTGCCGTCCACCTCTACGATGAGGAGGGCAAGCATCTGAGTCGTGTCAGTGTCGTGGGAGAATAAAGTGCGTATTGGAATTGTGTGAATCGAATTTTTGCAGTCGCCCGGGTAGATGTTCCGGTCAAATCCCCTTTGACCTTTCGTCTCATCCCGAGCTGATCAACAACAAGACATCCCCGGTCGGCTGCTTTTTATCATTGACGTAAACGGATCATCATGGCTACCCATGTTTTACGCCGTGTTTTTGTCTGGGAATTGCCCGTGCGGATTTACCATTGGTTAAATGCCCTGACGATTCTGGCCCTGATCGCCACCGGGTTTTTGATCGGGAATCCACCTGCCATCCAGACTGGAGGGGAGGCCTATGACAACTACTGGTTTGGATGGGTGCGCTATATCCACTTCGTTGCAGCCTATCTTTTCTTTTTCAATTTTCTTTTTCGGATCTACTGGGGTTTTGTCGGTAACAAGTATGCTGACTGGAAAAACTTTATCCCCACCAGCAAGGCCTTTTTTAAAGAAATGTGGGAAGTGATCCGCATCGATATTTTCCTGGCCAGGAATAAGGAACACATGGCCGTAGGCCACAACCCCCTTGCCGGCTTCATCTACTTCCTGTCGTTTATCGCATTTATGGTGCAGGTGGTCACCGGTTTCGGGTTGTATGCCGCCATGTCCGAATCCTTTTTGGCCGGCTTGTTTGCCTGGGTGCCGGCCTTCTTCGGGGGCGATTTTGGCCTCCGGCAATGGCATCATATCGCCATGTGGTTCTTTATCCTGTTTGCCATGGTCCACGTCTATCTGGTCTTCTATCATGACTATGTCGAGGGTCGCGGCGAACTATCCTCCATGGGGGGAGGATGGAAGTTTATTGAGGAAGATGCATTTCATCACGACGAGAAAAAGCATGAGGAAAAAGCGGCTAAAAAGAAGTTGAAATCATGAAAACCAAAGTATTGATCCTGGGCGTGGGAAACGTCCTGATGGGAGATGAGGGGGTTGGCATTCATGTGGCCCGACAATTGGCAACACAACCCTGGCCTGAGGGTGTTCTCGTACTCGACGGGGGCACTGGAGGATTTCATTTGATGGAACATCTGGAGAATGCAGATCAGGTCATTATGATCGACGCCACTCTGGATCACCGGCCAGCGGGGACAGTCCGTCGTCTTCGCCCCCGGTTTGCCCGCGAGTTTCCCAGGGCACTCAGCTCGCATGACATCGGCCTGCGTGATCTTCTGGAGGGCCTGACCATCCTGGGCCGGATGCCGGAGATCTTCCTCTATGCTGTGTCCATCGATTCGATCCAATCCCAAACCATTGATCTGAGTGCAGATGTTGAAAGGATATTGCCATCGCTTTTGGAGGATGTCCGAAATTTCGCCCTCAGCCTGATCGAGGATCCGACCTTCTGTTGCGATCAGCCCATGGACCCGATCGACGAGGATGAGGGGCGACTCTATGCGCACTATGACATCCATTCGACCTCGTGAACCAAAAGTCTTCTGCTTGAATCGGGTGATCCAGATCACTTTGATCAGCAGGTTGACCGATTGACATCAGCCTCTTGTGTGATCCATGTCTCACAGGAGGCCTGTTCATTGAGGCTACCTTGCGGGTATCATTCACAATCGCATATCCTTCTATACTCAAAACCTCATAACCTCCTTCACTCATAACCTCCAACAATGGCTCCTCAATTCATCCTCGATATCATTGCCTTCATCAGCCAGCCATGGCCCTGGTGGGTCGCTGGTCCGATGATCGCTTTGATCATGTTTCTCCTGCTCAAGTTGGGCAAGGAGTTTGGTATTTCCGCCAACTTTCGCATCATGTGTGCGGCTGAAGGGGCGGGAGATTATGCCGACTTCTTCAAGTTTGACTGGCAGTCACAGGGCTGGAACCTGCTCGTGGCGCTGGGTGCGGTCTTCGGAGGCTATATGGCCTCTCACTATTTTGCCGGCGCAGATGGCAATATTGCCCACGTCAGTGCAGCGACGGTCGAAAGCCTTCGCCAGCTTGGCCTGGATTATCAGGAAGGTCAGGTACCCCTGATCCCGGAATTCTATTCTTGGGAAGCGCTGTTTACCCTACCCGGATTCATGGTCATCGTTGTGGGTGGCTTCCTGGTCGGCTTTGGCGCCCGCTATGCCGGTGGGTGTACCTCTGGCCATGCCATCAGCGGCATGTCTGCATTGCAGCTGGGATCCCTCTATGCGGTGATCGGCTTTTTTGCCGGCGGACTCCTGATGACCTATGTCATTTTTCCTCTCATCTTTTGAACCTGTTGCCTTATGATGCGCTCATCCAAATACATCCTGATCGGCATTCTTTTCGGAATGACCCTCTTCAAAGCAGAAGCCGTGTCCTGGTTTCGGATCTATGAAATGTTCAACTTTCAGAGCTTCCATATGTACGGGATCATCTTCTCTTCCATTGCCATGGGTATCCTGATCATCCAATGGATCAAACGGACACACATGAAATCCACGGAGGGGAAGGAGATCGTGATCACGGACAAGGACAAACATGCTCCCCGTTATATCATTGGCGGGACCATCTTCGGTCTGGGCTGGGCCCTGGCTGGCGTGTGTCCCGGGCCAATGTTTATCGTGTTGGGAAGTGGGTACACCGTGCTGGTCATTTTCCTGCTCTCCGCAATTACGGGCACATTCATTTACGGATTGCTCCGGAAATACCTGCCTCATTAATTCATTCTAAACGTCATCATCATGTCAAATACTCATCATCAGATCGTTATTATCGGCGCCGGAACAGGTGGTGTCACTGTCGCTGCACAATTGAAGCGAAAGGATAAAAACCTGGATATCGCCTTGATCGATCCATCCGATAAGCACTATTACCAGGCCGCATGGACCCTGGTCGGGGCCGGCACCTTCGACTTTAAAAAAACAGAACGACCCATGGCATCCGTGATTCCTCCCGGTGTCAAATGGATCAAGGACGCTGTCAGCGGAGTTGACCCGGACAAAAATGCCATTCAACTGGCATCCGGTGATCAGGTCGGCTACGATTACCTGGTGGTCAGTCCGGGCCTGATCAATGATTATAGCCTGGTCGAAGGGCTGGCAGAAGCGATCAATAAGGATGGTGTCTGCAGCAACTATGTAGATTCCGAGTATACCTGGGAGGTGTTGAAAAACTTCAAGGGTGGGAATGCCATCTTTACCCAGGCAGCCACGCCGATCAAGTGTGGGGGTGCACCGCAGAAGATCATGTATCTGGCGGCGGACTATTTCAGGAAGCAGGGCCTCGCAGACAAGACCAATATTACGTTCCCGATACCGGGTTCCGTGATCTTCGGTGTGCCGGAATTTGCCAAAACCCTGATGCAAGTGGTGGATCGATACGGTATTGAACTGCGCTTCTTCCACAAGCTGATGAAGATCGATGCGGAAAAGCGGCAGGTACATTACAAGATCACGGCCGAGTCGTCGAAGATCGCCGGTTGCTTCTATGCCTTGAATCCGGAGATCAAGGACCTGGATCCGTCTGAGACGGATGTGGTCCTGGAATATGATATGCTGCATCTGGCTCCCCCTCAGGCCGCACCATATTTTATCCAGGAGTCTAGCCTGGCTTTCAGTGAAGGGCCCAATAAAGGCTGGGTCGATGTGAATATCAACACTCTCCAGCACAGTCGATACACCAATGTGTTTGCACTGGGTGATGTAGCAGCCTTGCCGACCGCCAAGACGGGAGCTGCTGTTCGGAAACAGGCACCGGTCGTGGTTGAAAACCTGTTCCATGTCATCCGTCAGGAGAAGGAACTGTCCCCGGGTTATCACGGGTATTCTTCCTGCCCTCTGGTGACAGGTTATGGCAAGATGGTGCTGGCAGAATTCAAGTATGATAATGTGCGGGATAGCGACAAGATGATCTCTACGTTTGTGGATACGACCAAGGAGAATTACAGCATGTGGCTCCTGAAGAAGTATGGACTTCCCTTTATGTACTGGAACCTGATGCTGAAGGGAAAAGCCTGATCAGTTGCCAGCTGGCGGGGGTCGACCAGATTGGAAAAAGTGCCGGGTTTACGGAGTGTGCCCATCATGGAGATCACCCGAACGGGTAGATGTCGTCATTGGCTATTCTTTGATTAATCCGTATCATTGTGCCTGAAAATCACACCAAAACAGTGTTAAAAAAATTGCCATGAGTAAGTTCGTAGAAGCTGTAGATACCTACAAAAGTGAAATGGATAAGCTGGGCATCAAATATGATGCAACCCTGCTGACCGCAGTCACGAAGGGCCTGGGGCCATCAATTTATCGTGCAGATGCCTCCAAGGTGTCTTGTTCAGACAATGATGAGCTGGCGCGAGTGAAAACCAACTTCCTGATCAAGAAATTGGGCTTGAAGGATGATGCCAAGCTGGATGCTGCCATCAAGGAAGTTTGCGAGCAGTTGGGTTCAGCCAATCGCAATAAGTACCGGGCTATGTTCTACTACCTCCTCGTCAAGAAATTTGGCAAGGAAGGCATGTACAAGTAGGATTCTGATCCAATCCAGAATGAAAAGCCTGCCGCGCCATGCGTGGCAGGCTTTTTTAATTCAACCATCCCGTGAAAACGTGACAATTCTGCCACCAGGAAGACCTTCCTTAACTCCTCGCCTCACAGATATCGATCCCGCAACACATTCAGGTGATGGTATTCATGCCCGGCGATGATCCAGGGAATGGCGTTTAGTCGGATCGGGTAACCGGCGGCATGGCCAAGGTAGTTCAGGCACTCATCTGGTAGATGGGCAAAGAGGCTGATGGTCGCGTGTCGAATCCCGGACCATTCATCGATGAGAGAGCCGAGGGTGCGATGGCTGGTCTCTGCATTGCGGTTATAGAGGTCCTGATCAAAACCGGGCAGCGGTTTTTGTTCGCCCCGGGCAATGCACAACCCTCGATAGGCAAAAACACGTTCCGTATCCAGGATATGCTGGATCACCTCTGCGACGGTCCACTTGCCCTCTGCATAGGCATATCCCAATTTTTCTTCCGGGATCTGGCGGAGGAATTCGGGAACGGCAGACTGGCTGTGCACAAAATAGGTCATGACCTCATCATCGGGAACGGCGTCCACATACTGGCGATAATATTCCGGACAGGCATCCGCTTCCGGCAGGGGTATACGCATCATGATCAGTCGGTTTAGCCCTCAAAATAGCAAGAAACATGGTTCCCGAGCGGATGGCGTTGTGCGCTGCCTTGAACGTGAAGTCCAAGCTGCTGGGGAGGAGTGATAACCTCACCCCCCAACCCCCTCTCCATTGGCATGGAGAGGAGGTGCCAAACTTCTTGGAGGTATTCTAGATGCGAAAGCCGCCCCCATGTCCCCCTCAGCCCCAGATGCCCATCCCGGAGACCAGTGTTCACCGGAGGGGGTGGGCCGGCACCAAACTGATCAAATAATCAAGAATAAGCCCATCCTGCCGGGCCGGGGGAGTAACCTCACCCCAACCCCTCTCCTTTTCAAGGAGAGGGGCTCTAATGGAATGGGCTGCCGTACGTTTAGTTTGAATCTTGGAAGTTCACGGATGTACGAATCGATCATTCATTCCGGCGAATGTCCGCCAACAGGAGGGCTTAACTGCCAGTGATTACTATATGTCATGCTGTTTTCTCCATCACTCCTCAACCCCATAACTCCATAACTTCTCCCAAAGCGGTGCAAGCCGCTAACGCACGCAAGCGAATACCGAACGCTGAACGCCGAATACCATTTCAGGAGGGGGTGGGCCGGCACCGAACTGAACAAATAAATAAGAATATGCCCATCCTGCCGGGCCGGGGGAATAACCGCACCCCCCCAACCCCCTCTCCATTGGCATGGAGAGGAGGTGCCAAA
>JAUIEA010000208.1 GCA_030429045.1 Bacteroidia bacterium
TACCGTCGACAACGAACAGGGGATCATTGATCCCAGAGGGATGTCAGGCGTCCGGTTGGAAGCGAATTTCCACATCGTGACCGGTCAGGTGACCGCCATTCAGAATCTGAATCGGTGTATTGAGAAATCAAATCTGATCGTCGATGAGATCACCCTGGAGCCGATCGCATCCGGCACGTCCGTCCTGAGCCAGGAAGAAAAGGATGCCGGAGTCGCGTTGGTGGATATCGGTGGTGGAACTACGGATATCACCATTTTTCATGAAGGGATCATCCGGCACACAGCTGTCATTCCTTTCGGTGGCAATGTGATCACCAAGGACATCAAGGAAGGGTGCAACATCATGGTCGACCGGGCAGAAAAGCTCAAGGTCCAGTTCGGCTCCGCGCTCTCCAGCGAAGTCTTTGACAACCTGGTCATCTCCATCCCCGGCCTCAAGGGGCACGGGCACAAGGAGATCTCGGAGAAAAACCTGGCCCGGATCATCCAGGCCAGGGTGGAGGAGATCATGGATTATGTGATGTGGGAGATCCAGAAAGCCGGATTCGAACGCAAGCTGGTGGGTGGATTTGTGCTGACCGGCGGTGGTTCCATGTTGCGCCATATTGCGCAGCTGACCGCGTATCATACCGGACTTACAGCTCGTATCGGGCAACCCAATGAGCATCTTGCACACGGATATCCGGAGGAGTTGGTCAGTCCGATCTATGCGACGGCTCTGGGACTGTTATTGCGGGGTTCTGAAAAGCCCTACTTCCCGGAAGAAGAGACCCGAGAAGAGATCTACAATGACCAGAATGCAACGGGCGAAAAACACCCCATTGCAGGCGATGAAGGAGCGGGCTGGTTCAATCGGATGTTCGAGCGCGCCAAAGATTGGATCAAGGAAGAACAGGATTCGAACCTTTGATCACAACAACACCATTTTTAAGACATAAACACCTCCCATGATGGAATTCTTAGTTTCTCACGATAGTAGCCATATCATCAAAGTAATCGGTGTTGGCGGTGGTGGCAGCAATGCGGTCAACCACATGTTCGAACAGGGCATTACCGGTGTCGATTTTATTGTCTGTAACACAGATAGCCAGGCTCTTGCCTTGAGCCCGGTACCTGTGCGCATGCAGTTGGGACCCAACCTGACCGAGGGTCGGGGTGCGGGCTCTATTCCGGATGTCGGAAAGGAAGCCTGCCTGGAATCTGTCGAAGATATTCAGCGACTCCTGGAGAACAATACCCGGATGCTCTTTATTACCGCAGGCATGGGCGGAGGTACCGGAACCGGTGCTGCACCCATTATTGCCAAGGTCGCCAGAGAACTGGGTATACTCACTGTAGGTATCGTCACCATTCCCTTCCAGTTTGAAGGAAAGCGTCGCCAGACACAGGCGATGCATGGCCTGGATCAGTTGAAGAAGAATGTGGATACGCTGATCGTCATTACCAACGAACGCCTGCGGGAGATTTATGGCGATCTTGGTTTGCGGGATGCCTTCTCACATGCGGATGATATCCTGACCACAGCTGCCCGGGCGATCGCCGAGATCATTACCGTACCCGGCTATATCAACGTGGACTTTGCCGATGTGAACACGGTCATGCGAGACAGTGGCGTGGCGATCATGGGCGTCGGTGTTGCCGAAGGCAGCGACCGTGCCAGGGAGGCCATCGATCTGGCACTCACCTCACCACTCCTGGAAGACAACAACATCCAGGGTGCCCAGCATATCCTGTTGAATATCTCTTCCGGAACCCGTGAGGTGACCATGGATGAGATCATGATGATCACCGACTTTGTCCAGCAGGAAGCAGGAGAAGGGACGGACGTGATCTGGGGTAACTGCTATAATGAGGCCCTTGGCGACAAGCTCTCCGTGACGCTGATCGCCACCGGGTTCAAGAGTCATGGTGCCAAAGACAGGATGACGGAGGATGGACGGATCATCCAAACCCTGACGGACGATAAAACAGCACCGTTCAAGCAGGCCCGGGAATTGTCCATTCAGGATATCACAGGTGATGCACCTGCAGACGCCAAGCCTCTGACCACGAATTGGGAAACGCCTGTGCAACGGACCTACAGTCCGAAGTCCAGCCCCAAGACGGTGACGCCCATGGCGGGTCAAAAACCGCAGCATGCCAATCCGCCTGTGAAGCTGAGCTCGCCCAGGGTGATCTCTGATCTGGAAAATGAACCCGCTTTTGCCCGCAGAGGTATTCAGCTGGATGAACCGTCATCGCCCTCTTCAGAAGAGAATCGCAGCCGGATCTCAGTGAATGACAGTGACGAACCGGACCTGTTCAATACACTGCCGTATCTGCACGACAAAGGATCTGTGGATTAATACGATTCCGGATCAGATGGACAAAAAGCGGGGTGCCTCAGGTGCCCCGCTTTTTTTGGGTCACCTCCAACCAGACTTCCTTTTCTAATGCCTTGTCCTTCAAAAGGATGCGATACTTGCCGGGCGGCAGGTACAGGATCCCGTTATCACTGGCCGTTGGTACAACTTCATCATTTTTCTGGAGGAGAGACGTCCACTTTTTCTTGCCTTTCTCATGGGTGATGCTCAGATCATACGTCCAGTTGGAGAGCCCCTTGCGAATAGCCGCTTCGCCTGATGCCAACAAGATCCCGGGCTCCTTTTCCGGATAGACCTCCCATTGCATGACCCGATCCTCCCGTGAAAATGTCCAGATGGAAACTTCCGGCGTACGGGCCTCCAACCATTTGCTCCAGCTATTGCCCCAGTACTGCTGATGGCGGACAGGTTCCGGCGAGAACAGGGTCAGAGGTTGATCGGTAACCTCTGGTTTGAGAGATTGGACATTCGTCAGATCAGCTGTAAAGAAGGAGCGTCCGTGTGTGCCCAGGACCAGGGTATGGGACGCTTCATGAATCACCAGGTCATGAACGGGCACCCGGGGGAGCCCCTGTTCAAAGGGCATCATGTGCTCACCCCGGTCCAGACTGGCATACACCCCGTGGTCTGTCCCGACATAAAGGAGGTCGGGATTGGACGGATCCTCCTTGATCACATTGACCGGTTCTGCAGGCAGGTCCATTCCGATGCGTTGCCAGGTACGACCGTAATCCTCAGATCGATAAACATAGGCATCAAAATGATCCCATCGATATCCGTTCAATGCCAGATAAACCCGTCCCTCTACGAATTGGGAGGCCTGCACACGACTGACCCACAGGTCTGGCGGCAAACCGTCCGTGATCCTTTGCCAGGTAAATCCACCATCTCGGGTCACATGCACAAGTCCGTCGTCACTACCACAATAGATCAATCCGAACCTCAATGGAGACTCGTGGATCGAGGTCAATGTGCCGTAGGGGACATCTCCTTTGCGACCGCCCCTGGTCAGATCCCCGCTGATCTCATCGAAATGTCGACCCTGGTCCATGGAGCGCAACAATTTCTGCGAGCCCATATACAGGATGTCCGGATTGTGTTGGGATAAATGAATGGGGGTTTGCCAGTTCCAGCGGTAAGGCCGATCGCCCAGATCGGGTTTGGGTGTGATCGGGTCCTGGTCTCCGGTTTGGGTGTCGACCCGGAAGTAGAATCCGAATTGAAAACCGGTATAAACGGTTCGCGCATCTTCCCGGGGGTCGATCTGGACCTGCATACCATCACCGCCCAGCAGCATTTTATAGGGATATTGACCGGTCATCTCCCAACGAAGGGATCCCGAATAAGTGGACGGGCCCTTCCAGACGCCGTTGTCCTGGAGGCCACCGTAGATGTGAAATGGCTTTGCATCATCGACAGCAACGGTATAGAATTGTCCGACCGGGGGACGATTGGCCCGGACCCATGTCTTTCCTGCATCCTGGCTGATATGCACGCCGCCATCATTGCCCAGGATGATGTGGTCGGGCCATTGCGGATTGATCCACAAGGCATGGTGATCCACGTGGACGTTTTCCCCATTGACCGAGGTGAAGGTCTTTCCACCATCGGTCGAATGGAGGATTGGGACGCCCATGATGTAGAGATTATCCGGATCGTCTGCCTGCACCCGGATCTGCCCGAAATAATATCCGTAGGAATAGAAGATATCATCCAGAAAGTCCTCATGGGTTTTCTTCCA
>JAUIEA010000048.1 GCA_030429045.1 Bacteroidia bacterium
TTGCAACGTGATGAGAGTGATGCCAAGCAGGTCTATTCCGAGCTGCTCAAATCCACTCCATTCAAAGGCATCCACGATCTGGAGAATTTCCAGTATCAGCTGACGCATGACGGGAACCGGATCCAGAGTACCCTGTCGGAAGATCTGGCCTTCAGCCTGCGCGATGAGCTCAAGCCGGATGTCCCCATGCTCTGGTTCCGAACCCGGAATTACCAGGGTTTTCGACTGAAGGAAAACGGGTTTGAATTGCTCATCACCTTTGAATCTGGAGGGCGAGCAGAGTTCCTGTCGCTCTTCTCCTATCTGTTTTGTCTGCTGACCATTACCCTGTTCCTGATCACGGTCCTCAACACCATCTTTACATTTCTCCCGGATACCCTTAATTTTTCCCTGTCTCATCGCCTTTCCCTTCGGAATCGCATCCAGTTTTCCGTGATCTCCCTGATCGTCCTCTCCTTTCTGATCATCGGGGCCATCACGATATTCTATTTTAAAAACACCACTGAACAATATCACCAGGAACGCCTGCAACGGAAGGCTCTGAGCGTAGCAAAGGATCTGGACAACCAGATATCGAAGCTGGTCGACCCCATGCCTTCCGATATGGAGGGGCTGTTGCGCTCGATCTCCCAGGTTCATCAGACAGATATCGATCTGTACAGTGCCCAGGGGCGACTGATGTACAGTTCAGAACCACTGGTCTATGAGAGTCGACTGGCCTCACCATTGATGGATGGTCGGGCCCTGGCGGCCATGATCTGGGAAGACAAGTCCCTGTTTATCGGGGACAACAGCATCGGGCAGCTGGCGTTTCGAACAGCGTATGCACCCCTTCCTCGGCTGGCGGGGATGCCTCCCGGATTCCTGGCGATTCCGTATTACACGGATCGCTCCTTCCTGCAACAGGATATCTCTGAATTCATCAGTGCCTTATTGAATGTCTATGTCTTTCTGCTATTCATTGCCGGGGCCCTGGCGATCCTGGTAGCCAATTCCATCACCTTGCCCATCTCAGTGATCGGGCAGAAGCTGAAGCAGTTCAAACTGGGCAAACACAACCAGCCCCTGGAATGGAGCAGTCGTGATGAGCTGGGTGACCTGATCGCAGAATACAACAGGATGATCCTCAAGCTCCAGGAAAGTGCTGAATTGCTCGCCCGATCGGAACGAGAAGGGGCGTGGCGTGAGATGGCCAAACAGGTGGCCCATGAGATCAAAAATCCGCTCACCCCGATGAAACTCAGCCTGCAACACCTGCAGCTGGCCTTCAAGCCGAGCAAGGCGGAAGACAAGGCACTCCTGGACCGGGTTTCCGCTACGTTGATCGAACAGATCGAGAACCTGTCCCAGATCGCCTCCGAGTTCTCCAATTTCGCCAAGATCCCGGAGGCGTTCCCGGAAGACCTGATCATCAATGATCTGGTGCGCTCTGTCCGCAACCTGTTCGGTGAAAACCAGGACGACCAGATCCAGATCACCACGTCACTGCCTCAGGAAAACCTGATGGTCAATGCGGACAAAAATCAACTGATCCGGGTGTTGAACAATCTGATCAAGAATGCCATCCAGGCCATACCAGCAGACAGGGCTGGCCGCATCCACATCCGATTGTACAAGAAGGACGGGGCTGCTGTCATCGAGGTAGAAGACAACGGGTCGGGAATTCCTGAGGAGATGCAGGAAAAAGTGTTCATGCCCAACTTCACGACCAAGAGTTCGGGTACCGGCCTGGGATTGGCCATCTGCCGCAACATCCTGGACATGGTAGGCGGCAAACTGTACTTCAGGACACGGCCAGGCCGGGGCAGCACCTTCTTTGTGGAGCTGCCTCTGGAAGAAACGGTCTGACCCCTTACTCCCAGTGTGCCTCCCTAAAATTGGACCCCAAGGTGGAGACTCCCCGGATCCGGGTGAGCAGGAAATTTTGATGCAGATGGGCACTTTGGATAAATAAAAAAGTGCTCTGATACCATTGTACCAGAGCACTTTCAATTTCCGTGACGGCTCCGAACGGTGCGGTTTGGAGATGATCGCGTTTGCCTATCCGTTGATCAGTTTTGCCATGGCTTCGCCGATGATGGCCGGAGATTCCACAACAGTGATCCCGCATTCGGTCATGATCTGCATTTTGGCTTCTGCGGTATCGTCATCACCGCCGATGATGGCACCGGCATGGCCCATTTTCCGGCCTTTCGGTGCGGTCTTCCCGGCAATAAACCCGACCACCGGCTTGGTTCCATGTGCCTTGATCCAGCGGGCAGCATCGGCCTCCATATTACCGCCGATCTCACCGATCATCACGATCCCATCCGTGTCGGGATCATTCATCAGCAATTCGACGGCATCCTTGGTCGTGGTGCCGCAGATGGGGTCACCTCCGATGCCGATACAGGTACTCTGCCCCATGCCCGCCTTGGTCACCTGATCAACAGCCTCATAGGTCAGCGTACCTGATCTGGACACGATGCCGATTCGCCCGGGACGATGGATAAATCCGGGCATAATGCCCACCTTGGCTTCACCAGGTGTGATGACACCCGGACAGTTGGGTCCGATCAACCGACAGTCGAATTGATCGATATAAGCCTTGGCCTTGACCATATCCTGAACGGGGATACCCTCAGTGATACAAACGATCACTTTGACACCGGCTTCTGCCGCTTCCATAATGGCATCGGCTGCATATCCAGGTGGGACAAAGATGAGACTGACATCTGCCTTCGCTTGCTGGACGGCCTCAGAAACGGTATTGAATACAGGTTTGCCCAGATGGGTCTGCCCGCCTTTTCCAGGGGTTACTCCGCCGACAACATTGGTGCCGTACTCGATCATTTGTTCGGCGTGAAAGGTTCCTTCCTTTCCGGTGAAGCCCTGGACGATAATCCGTGAATTCTTATTGACTAATACTGACATATTTCAACTTTGGTTAACTCAATCCTCAACAATGTAAACATCCTCATCTGCGCGTTTCATAAAGTAATGTTCACGTGCATAACGCTCTTTATCCTTGCCGATCTCCAACCGTTCACCACGGATCTCTTCGATCTGGCTCTGGTATTGTTCCTTGTCCTGTTCCAGTTTCTGGATATCCCGTTCCAACTGCCACTGACTGATCAGCCGGCTGTGATCAAAGAAGATGACGTAGATCAAAAATCCAACGGCCACCAGAAAATATCGGTTGCGGACCAGCTTCTGGATGCGGTCTCTGTGGGTTTGATAAAAGGTGTTCAGGATGTTCATGGGAGGGTATTAGGCAAGGAATGATGGTCCGGGATAAACGCCTGCATCATCCAGATCTTCTTCAATCCGGATCAGTTGATTGTACTTGGCGACACGATCTGAGCGAGACGCCGATCCCGTTTTGATCTGCCCTGTGTTCAATGCCACGGAGAGGTCTGCAATCGTCGTATCCTCCGTTTCACCGGACCGATGGGACATGACCGCTGAATAGCCATTGGTCTGGGCCATCCGGACCGCTTCGATGGTTTCTGTCAATGTCCCGATCTGATTCACCTTGATCAGGATAGAGTTGGCAATGCCTTCCGCTATCCCTTTTTGCAACCGGTCCGTATTGGTCACAAACAGGTCATCGCCCACGATCTGGATCTTTTCACCCAGGCGTTCTGTCATTAATTTCCAACCGGACCAGTCGTCTTCATGAAGTCCATCCTCAATCGAGTAGATGGGATATTTCCGACACCAGTTCTCCCAGTAATCGACCAATTCGGCACTGCTGTACCGCAAGCCTCCGGATTTGTGAAAGTGGTAGCATTGCAGCTCTTCATCATAGAATTCGGATGCAGCCGCATCCATGGCGATCATGATCTCCTCGCCGGGACGATAACCCGCTTTTTCAATGGCTGTCAGGACCATTTCGATGGCCTCATCGTTGGATTTGATGCCCGGTGCAAATCCACCCTCATCCCCGACGTTGGTGGTATAGCCTTTCTTTTTGAGGACATTCCGCAGATGATGGAAAGTCTCCACACCCATCCGCAGTGCTTCTTTGAAGGTCGGTGCGCCCAGGGGCATGATCATGAACTCCTGGAAGTCGATCCCGTTATCGGCATGACTTCCACCATTGAGGATGTTCATCATCGGTACCGGAAGGGTATGCGCATGCACACCGCCGACATACCTGTACAGGGGAAGTTCGAATTCAGATGCTGCGGCATGTGCCACGGCAAGGGAAACACCCAACATGGCGTTGGCACCCAGTCGGGATTTGTTGGGGGTGCCATCCAGGTCGATCAGTGCACGGTCGATCCCGATCTGATCTTCTACTTCCATGCCGATGATCTCTTCGGAAATTTCCTCTTCGACAAACTGGCATGCACGCATGACCCCTTTCCCCAGGAAACGGGAGGCATCCTGATCGCGCAATTCCACAGCTTCATGCTTGCCCGTGGAGGCACCGGAGGGCACAGCTGCCCGCCCAAATGCACCTGTTTCCGTCAGCACTTCCACTTCCACAGTCGGGTTTCCCCTGGAATCCAGGATCTCCCGGGCGATAATATCAATGATCTCACTCATACGTCTAGGATACTGATGCCTGCACAGGCCTGGCTGCTTTGATCTTGTCTAGAAATTGATCGAACAAATAGCGAGAATCATGTGGCCCCGGTGAAGCTTCGGGGTGATACTGTACGGAGAATGCATTGTATTTCAACGCCTTCAATCCTTCCACAGTCCCATCATTCAGATTGACATGGGTCGCCATGACGGAGTCGCTGTTCTTTTTGATAGATTCAGGATCCACGCCGAAGCCGTGATTCTGACTGGTGATCTCCGACAATCCGGTGTCCAGGTTTAACACAGGATGGTTGATCCCTCTGTGCCCATGATGCATTTTGTACGTACTGACATTCAATGCCCGGGCCAGGACCTGATGGCCGAGACAGATCCCGAATACGGGACGTCCGTCTTTCAGGATCTCCTTTGCCATCTCCACTGCATAATCCATAGCTGCAGGGTCTCCTGGTCCATTGGACAGGAAAAAGGCATCCGGTTCCCATTGGGTGATGGTGGAGAAGTCGGTCTCGGCCGGAAAGACCTTCAGGTAACAATTCCGGTCGGTCAGATTCGATAAAATGCTCTTTTTCACCCCGTAATCCAGCACGGCCACCTTATAGGGGGCGTCCGGATCACCCAGAAAATAGGGCTCTTGCGTGCTGACTCTGGAGGCCAGTTCGAGTCCTTCCATGGAAGGTGCTTTTGCCAGGCGTTCCTTGAGGATGTCCAGATCCGTGGTCTCACTGCTGATGATCGCATTCATGGCACCCTTGCTGCGAATATGACGGACGATGGCGCGTGTATCGACACCTGTAATGCCCACCAGACCTTCCGTCTCGAGATAACCCTGGATATCGGTATCGGCCAGTTGTCGAGAATATGATGCTGTAAACTCCCGGGTGACCAGGCCGGCGATCTTGATGTGTTCGGATTCCATCTCATCCGATTTGATCCCGTAATTGCCCACGTGGACATTGGTCATCACCATGATCTGACCAAAATATGAGGGGTCGGTAAAAATTTCCTGGTAACCGGTCATGCCTGTATTGAAACAGATTTCGCCAAGTGTGGTGCCGATCTTTCCTGCAGGGCGTCCGTGGAAGACGGTACCGTCTTCCAGAAGGAGTACGGCCCGGGGGGAGGGGGTTTGCGTCATGCCAGGTGATTTTCGGCAAAGATAGGTCTTGGAGGGAGAAACCTTGAGTAGAATGGTCGTGAAATTCTGGAAGCAGGCGATTTATTGTGAAGAATGGTGGTTTGATACTCGAACGGAAAGGCCGGATCGGTGAAGCCTGCGCAAGCCTGTGGCGAAATACGGGTCTACCCCAATCAAAATCGATGCCTGGCTGCCACTTATTGTTCAATGGCCCGGGGTGAATGGATATTCGGGTGTGTATCCTGCTTGCGGAGGCAAAGGATTCATGCCGGGCATTCCTTGCATGACGAAAGGGATGCCGAAGCAACTCATTTCCTTTACCCGGAGGCACGCCGACTGGCGGAAACCTGCGTCCGCCGGCTGGCGGATATGAGCCCTTCGAGATGCCTAACCCACTTTACGGGACTGCCCTGAACGACGAAAGGGATGCCGAAGCATCCCTTTCCTTTGTGGCGGAGGCAGGACTTGAACCTACGACCTTCGGGTTATGAGCCCGACGAGCTACCAACTGCTCCACTCCGCGATATGTGTTCCCGGTCTTTCGATCGGGAGGGCAAAGTTAATCAAGCATTTCGCATTTCACCAAATTATTCCGATGCTATATTTTTTTCCGGGCGCATTTGGGGGAAAAAGATCACATCCTGGATCGAATCGGAGTTTGTCATGATCATCGCCAGCCGATCGATTCCCACACCAATACCCGCAGTGGGTGGCATACCATATTCCAATGATCGCAGGAAGTCTTCATCCAGGACCATGGACTCGGTATCGCCCCGCTTACCCAGCGCAAGCTGTTCTTCAAAACGCTGCCGCTGATCGATCGGGTCATTCAGCTCCGTAAAGGCATTGGCAATCTCTTTGGCATTGCAGACTACTTCAAATCGCTCCACCAGCCCTTCGTGATCCCGGTGCTTTTTCGCCAGTGGACTCATCTCCACGGGATAGTCCGTGATAAAGGTCGGCTGGATGAGCTTGGGCTCTGCATGGGTGCCGAAGATCTCATCAATCAATTTGCCCTTCCCCATGGTCTCATCTATGGGTACATGCAACTCCCGGGCAGTCTTCCGGAGTTCATCCTCATTCATACCGGTTATATCGACTCCTGTATATTCCTGGATGGCTTCAAACATGGTGTAGCGCTTCCAGGGACGCTTGAAGTCGATCACCTTGTCGCCCACCTTCACTTCAGTCGAACCATGAAGGGCGATCGCGACCTGCTCGATCATTTCCTCATAAAAGTCCATCATCCAAAAGCAATCCTGATAGGCCACATACAATTCCATGACCGTGAATTCAGGATTGTGGAATCGGCTCATCCCCTCATTCCTGAAATTCTTGGCGAATTCGAAGACCCCATCAAAACCGCCCACGATCAACCTCTTGAGATACAGCTCATTGGCAATCCGCAGGAACAGGGTCATGTCCAGGGTATTGTGATGGGTCTTGAATGGCTTGGCCAGAGCGCCGCCGTACAGCGGTTGCAGGATGGGGGTCTCCACCTCCAGATATCCCCTGGAGCTCATGAATTCCCGCATCACCCGGATCATCTTCGATCTCTGGATAAAGGTATTCCGCACCTCCGGATTCACCACCAGATCCACATAGCGCTGCCGATAACGCTGCTCGGGATCGCTGAATGCATCATGCACCTGGCCCTCTGCATCCACCTTTACGATGGGTAGGGGGTGCAGGGTCTTGGACAACAGGGTCAGGGAAACCACATGGACCGTGATCTCGCCTGTTCGGGTTAAAAAGACCCGGCCCTTCACCCCGATGAAGTCACCGATGTCCAGCAACTTCTTGAAAACCTCATTATACAGGGTCTTGTCTTCTTCCGGGCAGATCTCATCCCGGTTCACATAGATCTGAATCCGACCCTGGCTGTCCTGTATCTCGGCAAAAGAGGCCTTTCCCATGACGCGCACAGACATCAGCCTGCCCGCCAGAACAACATCCTCCATGGGATGCTTTTCGGGATCAAACTCTGCCTTGATCTCAGCCGAATTGGTCGTCACCGGAAATGCGGCTGCGGGATAGGGTTCTACTCCGAGTTCGCGTAGTTTGCCCAGTGCCTCCCTCCGGACGATCTCCTGGTCGCTCATGTGTCCTTGCATCGTGATTCTTTTGCGGTGCAAAATTAGGCTTTTCTGGCACACTGACCTGAATCGCTCCAATCGATGACTTCTTCCAGATTTAGCAGACACAGGCCGCCATTTGGTTACCTTTATCGTCCCGAATGGCCAAACTGACCGTACATGCTTCTCTCCTTGCGTTCATTTCTTCTGACCGGATTGATATTCTTCTCCCTCACGGACCATCAACTTGATGCCCAGTGTCCGGAGATCACCACTTCCAGCCTGACCTCTCCCGATTGTTTCAATGGATCCACACCCTGTGATGTGTGCCCGGGAGACCTCCTGTTTCTGAATGCTGAAGGACAGTTTTTGCCGGACAATGGCTGCCTGAACTGGTATTACAGTTCGACGCCCGGATTCAATCCCTACAATGGGGAGGGAACCCTGATCGGCTGTGGGGACATCGACTCGCCCATGCCCCCACCCTGCGATGTGTGTCCGGAGATCCTCGCCATCTGGATAGACGCATGTGGCAGCCCCGAATCGGCAAATGAATTTATGATCATCCATTCCGGCAGTGGTTTTAATGTGGATCAACTGGGACTGGATTACGACCCCAATAACAACAATCTTCCTCCCGGCACGGATGATGTCAATGTCAATGGAGGGTCCTGTTCGTGGATGGTGCCCAGTGCTACTGTCATCGCCAACATGCAGGCCTCTGCCAGTTGTGATGGCAGCAATATCATTCCTGCCGGCCCGGGAACAGCCATCCCGCCCGGCGCCCTGGTGGTCATCTGGACCAGCGCCGATGCATCCACCTCCTACAGCTTCGAGAACCTGTGCGCAGCCGGTGAAACGATCTATGTCATGCAAAGCAGCTGTGTGCGGGCAGCCGGAGCCTTTTCCAATTCAAGCAGTTCCGGGTTGCGTACCACTACGATCAGTCTGAATAATTGCGGATGCAGCCATTCCTTCACCCACGATACGGACGACCCATCCCTCCAGGGGGATGGCGACTATGCCTATATCGACAATGGGAATGTCAGTTATGGCAATGGCGGATGTGGCAATCCACAGGCACCTGACGTAGCTGCCCCAGACATCATGGTGCCGGTGAGCACCGTAGAAGAAGTGAGTTATGCCATTACCCAAGCCTTGTGCAATGGAGGCCCGTACTATGTGGTCGGTATCGTCTCTCCGCTTGCCGGTGGCTGTTCGCAGGTCTTCACAGAGGAATTCTCATTCAATGTTCTGTGCCCGGAAGCTACAGCTGCCGTTTCCGGCATCCCCTGCGAAAACAATACCATCACGCTGATGGCCACAGGTGGTGTTTCCTACAGTTGGTCCGGTCCTGACGGATTCAGCAGTAGCAACCAGAATCCCACGGTTGGTCCGCTCACCGGCGCCAAGTCGGGCACCTATTCTGTGACCGTGACCAATGCTTCCGGATGTACAGATGAGGCCAGCGTGGATGTATTGGTCTACCCGGGTATTTCCGCCACGGTCGATCCTGCCCTGCCCACCTTCTGTCCTGGGTCTTCGGTCATCCTTACTGCCACCGGGTTGGGCGGTAATGGCACCTATTCATATAATTGGATCTTCCCGGGAGGCACTGGAAATAACGGAAGCGTAGAAGTCTTTCAGGCAGGTAATTACACGGTGACAGTCACGGATGGGAACGGCTGTTCTACAGAGGTCAGTGGAATGATACAGGCAGCCCCCGGCCCCGACGTAACCATTCTTCCAGACCCAGCAGTGATCTGCGGAGGGGGCACCATCGATCTGACCGCCAGTGCAATCGGCGGGTCGGGAGGGGGATATGTCTTTGTGTGGACCGATCCCGCCATGAACCAGCCAGTCGGACCTGTGATCACAGCGTCTCAATCCGGCACTTACTCGGTGACCGTGACTGACAGTGACGGGTGTACCGGCATCCAGTCGACAACCCTCACCATCCAACCCAACCCATCGGTGACGGTCACCGCCGATCCCGCCAATCTGTGTGCCGGTGCGACGAGCACACTGACGGCAACCGGCAATGGCGGGACAGGTAACTATTCCTTTGCCTGGAGCACGCCGGCAGGACCTCAGAATGGCAATCCGATCATGGCCACCCAGATCGGAACCTATGTCGTCACGCTGACCGACGGGGCCGGTTGTACAGCAGCAGACACCCTGTCGCTGTTACCCGGAAATCCGCTTGGCGTGGTCATCAACCCTGATCCGGCTTCCTTCTGTCCGGGCGGCACCATCAATCTCTCAGTGACGGTCAGTGGAGACCAGGGGGACACCCTCTCCTACTCCTGGACCACGCCTGGTGGCCCACAGTCCGGAACGCCCCTGGCCGCATCAGTTGCAGGATTGTATATCGTAACCGTCACCGAGACCAACGGGTGCTCAGGGGTAGACACCATCGATGTCCAGGAGCTCGCGAACCTGACCATCACATTTGCTGAAGATACCGTCACCATCTGCCCCGGAGGACAGGCCCAGCTCATCGGCTCTGCCAATGGCGGAAACGGAAGCTACACCTACACCTGGACCTACACCGCTGGCAGCAGCATGGGGGACACCTTACAGACGACTGCACCAGGCACGTATACCCTGTCGGTCATAGACGGAGCCGGTTGCATGGGGCAGGACTCTGCCGTGGTGATCCAGGCCTCAACCTTCCCGGTGACCATTCTCGGTGCAGCTACCGGGATCTGTCCCGGCGACTCGTTGACGCTGAGTACCGATCCTGCCCCGGACCCGAATTGGACCGTCAACTGGTCAACACCGGGAGGTCCGAATTCAAACTATCCGCTTGTCGCTTTTCTGAGCGGCATGTATCAGGTGACCCTGACCGACCCCCAGGGTTGCTCCGGAACGGCCCAAGCCACCATTGGCGCACTGACCCCTCCCACCGTACAGATCAGTCCTCCATCACCCACTATCTGTCCTGGTGGATCCACGACCCTGACCGCCAATATCATTGCCGGCGGTCCCCCTACTGCGATCAACTGGGTCACACCCCAGGGCCCAGGTTCCGGACCCATGATCCAGGCCAGTCAGGCTGGATCGTATATCGCTACAGCAACCAATGCCTCCGGATGCACAGCATCGGACACTGTCCAGGTCAATATCGGCGCTGGCATCTCCCTGTCCTTCCTGTCGGATACGTTTGCGATTTGTGGCGGAGGGACGATCATGCTCAGTCCGCAAATTTCCGGTGGCACGGGGCCCTATTCCTATGCCTGGACCACCCCGCAGGGTGTATCCAACTTCGATACGATCCCAGCCTTTCAACCGGGATTGTTTGAAGTTGTGGTCACCGATGTGAACGGTTGTTCGGGAATGGCCAGTACGACGCTGGTCATCAGTACTCAATTAACCGTAAACATCCAACCCGGCCAGCCGGGATTTTGTCCAGGTGACACTGTATCCCTGACAGCAATTGTTGCCGGGGGTGTGGGCAACCTGACCTATTCCTGGACAACACCTTCCGGTCCGGCATCTACCTCCGGATATCCGGCATTCACAAGCGGCACCTATGCCGTAAGTGTCGTGGACGCAACAGGCTGCTCAGGCAGCGCCACCACCAGCGTAAATGCCTGGACAGATCCAATTGTGACCATTTCCCCACTCTCTGCAATCCTTTGCACCGGTCAGGAAGCGGTCTTGACTGCCATGGGCACAGGCGGCTCGGCTCCCTATCTGTACAATTGGTCCGGACCGTCCGGAATGGCAACAGGAGACACCTTGGCCACTTCGCTGGCAGGCTTCTATTCAGTTACCATCACGGATGATAACGGCTGCATGGATACCAGCAGCAGTCAGGTGGTGATGGCAAGCCCAGTGATCGTCTCCATTGATCCGCCTGCTCCGGCGATCTGCAGTGGCAGCGAGGTTTCGGTCTCTGCCCTGGCAACGGGAGGAAGTGGTCCTTACACCTATACCTGGACAGGAGCCGGATTCACATCCGGCCTCAACCCGGTGATCCTCTCCGGAAGTGGCGCCTATACGGTTGTCGCTACAGATGCGAATGGTTGCAGCGGCAGCCTTGACTTCGACGTGACGGATGCCAGCGGGCTGACCGTCTCCATCCAGACTAGCCTGGATACGGTCTGCTCCGGGCAAACCTACCTGGCCCTGGCGGAAGTCATCGGTGGTTCAAGTCCTTATACGTATACCTGGGCAACACCAGCAGGCGCATTGAACACGGATACTATCCTCCTGAATGTGCCGGGAACATTAAGTGTTATGGTGACCGATATCAATGGCTGTACGGGTATAGCCCAGGTCACCGTGGTCTCCGGCAGCTTCGACATGATCCTGAACACCACGGATGTATCCTGCCCCGGAATCGATAATGGAAGCATACAGATCCTGGGCTTTGGGGATGCCAGTGGCATCGTCAACCTGTCCATCAATACGGCACCCGCCTCCCCCGTCAACAATCTCCCATTCCTGATCGCCAACCTTGCCCCGGGCGGATATGACATCCTGGCTACTGACCAGCAGGGCTGCATGTCATCTGCCTCCTTGTTCATTGGTGTCCTGGATGAACCCGAGGTCCTGTTCAATCCCGGTCAACTGACGCTTATCCGCGGAGATGAAGTGGTACTCAGCCCGATCTTCAATTTCAATCCGAACAGTTTCAGTTGGGCCCCTGGCAATGCCTTGTCCTGTACCACATGTTCAACGCCTGTAGCCGGACCAGAAAATACAACCACCTATGCGCTCACCGCCATTGATGCTGCGGGATGTGAGGCAACGGGCGAGGTGACGATCATTGTGGTGGGCAATACCCGTATCTATCTGACCACCGCATTCAGCCCGAATGATGAGGGGATCAATGACTGGTTCTATATCCAGTCGGCCGACCCCGATGTCATCGTGGAGGACCTTCGGATTTATGATCGTTGGGGCAATGCATTATTTTTTAGTACCCCCGGCCCAGCCAACCAGGCGGAGCTGGGATGGGATGGCAAATACAGGGGGAAGCATTTGAACCCAGGTGTTTACGTATACACGGTTCTCATCAGATATCCTGACGGGGCACAACGGCTGTACAGAGGGGACCTTACCCTGGTGAAATAACCGGTAGGGGAACCTGCATTTCCCCTGATATTCCCGTAATTTTGGAGGCCAATGGACCGAATCTTTCGGACAGCATCCCTGTCCTTGCTTTTATTTGTCTTATCCTCGACCTTCCTGAATACCTCCCTTCAGGCACAGGTATGCGGATGTCCCTCGGTTAGCAATACTACTGTCCAGGCAGGAAATTGCCTGCTTGTCAACAATGGGGCGTGCCAGATCTGCCCGAATAGCCAGGTTCAATTTTCGATTAATATTGCAGATCAACTGATTCCCGGAACGGTGATCAGCTGGTATTACGATACCGACCCCGATTTTGATCCCCATGCCGGTGAGGGCATCCTCGAAGCACAGCATACCATTCCCCTGATCAGCTGCAGTTCCCCATTGGTCAAGATCAACGAATTCCAACCATTCCCGGAACAGGGTGACAACGACTTCGGGAATCCGACCACCGGGGAATGGGTCGAATTGATCGGTCCACCCGGAGCCTACCTGGGTTGTTACGTCCTGAGTGACGGGGACTGGAGTATTACCATACCTCCTGGTACATTTATGCCCAGTGACGGCTTTTTTGTCATTGGCTACGATGAATATGGGCCTGTCGATCTGGATGTGGATACCTGCAATTGTTTTGTGGAGTCCTTTCCGAACGAGACACTTACCCTTCACAATACCGGAGAGTGGCTTGTCCTCTGGAATGGCTTTTCCTTTGTCGATGCCGTCCGCTATGGCAATCCCTCCCTGGCCAATTCACCTCCCTTTGGCAATCTGGTGACCCTCGGAGCCATCCCCACTTCCGGCATGCCCTCCTGCAGCGCCACCATCCCGATCAGCTTTCCCGTCTTTACCAATTTCGGTACGCTTCCAGCCAAGGGCTACACCTACGAACGAGAGCCCGATTATAACGGAAATTGGTCCCTGGAAGAATGTGGGTCCAGGGGCTATTGCAACAAGGACCAGCCGGTCAACCTCCCCTTGCAGTGGACCTATAATGTACCGGCTTCCCAATGCAATCAAACCCTCTACTTCAAGGCGATCGTCAGCAACTATCCGGGCCACTGCCCCCCCATCCCCGGAGGCCTGGCTGCTGGTCCATTCGCCCTGACCGTCCATTGCCCTCAAACAACCATTTCAGATCAGCTCTGTCCCGGTGATTCCGTCATCGTCAACAATAAGGTGTACAATCAGTCCAATCCCTCCGGAGTGGAGATCATGACGGCCTATACCGGCTGCGACAGCACCATCACGGTCAACCTGAATTACCACCCGAATGCCATCGCCGATCTGGGAATGGATACAGTGATCTGCGCAGGTGACAGTGCCCTGCTGACCGTCCAACTATCCGGAGACGGACCCTACCAGTTCGTGATCAACACAAATGGTTCTCCGGGCAACTTGTTGAATTCACCTCTCCCCACCTATTCCTTTTGGGTTAAACCCGCCGTGACCTCCACCTATTCCATGAATATCCTGGTGGATGATAACGGGTGTGAAGGCATGCTGATGGGTGGTGCCACGGTTGAAGTCAATGAACCACAGGCTACCTACAGCCTGGATGTCACCTCGCTTTGTCCGGGCGATACTGCATATCTCGACTTTCAAATCACAGGCTACGCCCCCTGGTCTCTGACCTATCTGGCCAATGGGCAGGTCCAGACCGGCAGTATCGGCGCGAATGGATCCTTCGGCCTGACTCCGCTGGATACGACCCAGTACATTGTCCAGAATGTTACGGATGCCTACGGATGCACCGTCGCCCTGAATGGCAATGCCCAACTCATCAATGTGACTGCCCCGCCCACGCTGGCGGAATTTGATATCACCTGCCTGCCGGGAGACACCCTGTACGAGATCAGCCTGGAGCTCGAAGGTGGCATACCGGGAACCTATACCCTGTCCGGCACCAGTGGCACCTGGAATGGAGGGATATGGACCAGCGCCCCGGTCAAGAGCCTGACGCCCTATGTCATTTACTTTGATGACGCCGGACCCTGTCCTGCGGACACCCTGACCGGCATCCGCAATTGTGATTGTGCCACTTCTCCCGGCAAGATCCTGCCGGATACCCTTCATTTATGCCCGGGTGACTTCACCTATCTCAATTTCGAAGACCCACCGATCACTGAACCCGGAGACACCCTGCTCTATATCCTGCACAGCAACCCGGTCGACCCGTATGGCTCGGCGTTAGCGACCTCGGGGTCACCATCCTTTACCTGGCAGAATGGATGGCCATTGGAACAAGTGCTCTATCTCACCGTGGGCATATCGGACAAATCACCTACCGGGCTGGACCTCTCCGATCCATGCGTGGATTTTGCCATGCCGATCCAGGTCTATTTCCATTCGTTCCCGACCGCATCCTTCCAGCTGCCGACGGAGATCTGCGGGGATAAATGTGCAGCAGTCACCCTGTCTTCCTCCGGGAATTCGCCCGTGGTGCTGACCTATTCGTGGGGCACACCGGGCAATCTGGATACCCTGACCTCCTCTTCCGTCAACGGCAACCATCCGATCACCCTTTGCGGTGATCTGAACCCGGGACCACTCCACTTCCAATTGATCAGTATCAGCGATCAATACTGCACCTCCGTGCAGAACACCCCTGGACAGGTGCAACATCCGCTGCCTCCTGTCATCGATTACACCCCGGTCATCTGCCCTGAAGATTCGATCCTCATCCTGGGGACCTGGTATCACAGTGCATTCCTGGCGGACACCTTTACCCTGCCCAGCAGTACACCTCTGGGATGTGACTCCATGATCCAGATCGCCGTCAGTTTGCGCCTGCCCAGCGAGCGCCTGATCCAGCAGACCTTGTGCTCCGGTTCTGCGATCATGGTCGGTGACAGCATCTTTGATGAATCCCATCCTGCAGGAGAGGTACTCCTGTTGGGAGCCAGCCAATACGGATGCGACAGCACGGTCACCGTTGATCTGACCTTTACCGACTTTACGGAGTTTGACCTCAATCCAACGGTCTGTCCGACCGACACGATCTGGGTCAATGGCTCAGCCTATTCGGCGGCCAACCCCAATGGGACAGAAACCTTTGTGGGTGGATCCTATCTGGGATGTGACAGTGTGGTCCAAATAGCCCTCTCCTTCCATCCGAGCCAGAACCTGGTTCTTTCCGGTGATGCCGTGTATTGTCCGGGTGACAATGCGACACTGACCATCAACGGAACGACATCCACCTATGACCTGATGATCACCGGCAGTAATGGGCAGCAAGTGCCTGTTTCAGGTTGGATGCCCGGCACTCCGGTGAATTTCATTCCCACCTCTACAGGAACATACACCATCACGGAAGCCTCCTCCAGTGTGAATCTATGCCCGGTCAGCATTGCCGGCAGTGCTCAGATCGATGTGGAAGAACTCCTTGTCGATCTGACTGTCACCAGCGACTATAACGGTGCTGTGATCAGCTGTGCAGGTGCCGGAGATGGCCAGTTGACCGCTGCCGTTTCCAGTAACTACCCACCTTTCCAATACGCCTGGAATATTCCGGGAGGATCTGCCATTCAATCCGATCTCGGTCCGGGAACCTATTCCGTGACCGTAACCAGCAATACCGGATGCAGCCAGGTAGACATGATTACGATCAGCGAACCCGATCCGGTTGAAGCAATCGTACTTGTCTCCGATAGCCCGTGCGGCCTGAGCCAGTTGGATCTGGTCCTGCTGTCGGGAGGCACTCTTCCATGGCAATGGTCATTGGACGGGATCACCTGGGCACCCATCTCCAAACCTTCAGCGGACCTGCCCGTGCCATCGACTGGTCTCTATCTGTTCAGTATCGTCGATGCAAACGGCTGTGGAACAGATACCACAGTTCAGATCCAGCAGGGAACTGGTGGGATCAGTGTACTGGCATTTCCGGACACCCTGATTGGTCCGGGGCAGCCTGTACAGATCGGGCTCCAGGTGCAAGGCAACGCCGTCAGTTATTCCTGGAACCCCTCGTTTGCGCTCAGCTGTACCACTTGCCCGGAACCGATCGCCAAACCGACCCTGACCACGACCTACACTGTGACCGTCATAGATGACCAGGGATGTGAAGACATTGCCATGGTAACCATTGATGTACTCGGGGAAGACCTCATGTTGTACATCCCTACAGCTTTCAGTCCGAATCTCGATGGGATCAACGACCTCTTCCTGCCAGAAGGCAATGCGACCGATATCTGGATCGAGGAAATGGCTGTGTATGATCGCTGGGGCGGCGAACTCTGGCGGGGAGAGGGATTCTATCCCGGGGAAAACAACCGGGGATGGGATGGGACCTCCAGAGGCAAGATCCTGGACCCGGGAGTCTATGTCTATTCCCTGCGCATTCAGCACCTGCCCACGAAAACCATCAGAACATATCAGGGAGAAGTGCTGTTGATGCGCTAGTCATGTTACACGTCGCCTGGTCTCCCGTCTATCAGTATGCCCTTCCCGAAGGGCATCGCTTTCCCATGATCAAATATGAACTTCTGCCAGAGCAGTTACTCTACGAAGGCACCCTGAAGCAGGAGCATTTCTTTGAACCGGAGATGCTGGATGCCGAAGCCATCCTGCTGACCCATACCGAAGGGTATTGGGATCATCTTCGGCATCAAACGTTGAGTGCCAAGGACGTTCGAAAAATTGGATTCCCGATGACCCGAGCCCTGGTTGATCGTGGCAGGCATATCGCCATGGGCACACTGCGCTGTGCCCGCCATGCTATGCAACACGGCATTGCGATCAATACGGCGGGGGGGACACATCATGCGTTTGCAGATCACGGCGAAGGGTTCTGTGTATTCAATGATGTTGCCATTGCCGCCCATGTACTCCTGAAAGAGGGGACCGTCAATCAGATCCTGGTGGTCGACCTGGATGTCCATCAGGGAAATGGAACCGCCCGTATCTTCCGGGATGAACCGAGGGTATTTACCTTCAGCATGCATGGAGAAAAGAACTATCCTCATCGCAAGGAGGCTTCTGACCTGGATATTGGCCTGGCGGATGGCATGGATGACAGGCCCTACCTGGACATCCTGACAAAGACACTGGCCCCGTTGATCGAACGCGTTCAGCCGCAGCTGGTTTTCTATGTGGCCGGTGTGGATGTGCTGGCGACGGACAAGCTCGGGCGACTGAAGCTTTCCCGTGAAGGGTGCCGGAAAAGGGATCATATCGTCCTTCAGACCTGCAAGTCCTATGGCGTCCCGATCGCCATCAGCATGGGTGGCGGCTACTCTGAGCGGCTACCCGATCTGATCGAAGCACATGCCAATACATATCGGGTCGCCCAGGAGCTTTACTTTTAGGCCAGATCCTCTCATTTGTTGTAAAGCGCACCTTTTGGAAACGCATGCTACACCTGGTCTTTTTGTCGCCGTTCTATTGCCGCTGGCCATAGAAAAGCCCTACACCTATTCCGTGCCTGAAGGCTGGTCAGACCGGATCAGCTTCGGCATGCGTGTGGAGGTCCAATTTGGCAGATCCCGGCATTATTCCGGTTTGGTCGTCGGATTTCCCTCTCCTCCGGCAGATCAGGAAAAGATCAAACCGATCCTGGATATTCTGGACACCGGGCCGGTGATCCATGAAGAACAATTTTCCTTCTGGTCCTGGATCGCCAGCTATTATTGTTGTAGCCTGGGCGAGGTGATGATCGCTGCACTACCCAGCCATCTGAAACTTTCAAGTGAAACGCGGATCATTCCCGGCCCCCGTATGGACGAGGCCCTCCCCAGTCTGAATGATGACGCGTATCTGATCGCAGAAGCCCTGTCGATCCGGCAGGAAATCACGGTGGAGGATGCGAAGAAGATCCTGGACCGAAAGACGGTCTACCCGCTGTTGACCTCGTTGATCCAGGATGGCATCATTGCCTACCGGGAGGATCTCCAGGAACGGTTCAGGCCTCGAACGGTCTCTGCGGTACGACTTCACGCCCGCCTGGACCAGGACAGGAAGGCGACCCTCCCGGAGGCCATGGAGGGACTGAATCGATCCCCTCGCCAGTTGGAGGCCCTGATGGCCTTCCTCCAGATCGAAAAAGAAAAGACCTGGATCAGAAAATCGGAGTTGATGGCCCGGGCTCAGATCCAGGATGGCATCTTGCGTTCACTGGTGAAAAAAGACATCCTGGAAGTCTACCAGCAGGAAGTTTCAAGATTGGATACAGGGCCGGGTGAAGATGCGGCTGAATGGGTTTTGTCAGCCCATCAGGAAGAGGCCCTCCAATCCATGAACGATCAATTCAAGGAAAAGGATACCGTATTGCTGCAGGGGGTCACGGGAAGTGGGAAAACCCTGTTGTACGCGAAAGCCATAGAGCAGGCGATCATAGCCGGAAAGCAGGTTCTATATCTGCTCCCTGAAATCGCGCTGACCACGCAATTGGTCTCCAGGGTGGAACAATTGACCGGGAGAACAGTCCTGACCTATCATTCCAGGCTCAATCAGCAGGAGCGGGTCGAGATCTGGCGTTCGGTTCTCACCCGGCCGGACATGATCGTGCTGGGTCCTCGTTCCGGGTTATTTCTTCCCTTTTTCAACCTGGGACTCATCATAGTCGATGAGGAGCATGATGGCTCCTACAAACAGCATGATCCTGCACCTCGCTATCACGGCCGTGATATGGCCATCATGCTGGGCTATTCGTTCAAGGCAAAGACCATCCTGGGATCCGCAACGCCATCCCTGGAAAGCTACTACCATGCGAAACGCGGAAAATACGGTTATGTGCTCCTGAAAGAACGATATGGCCAGGCTGAGTTCCCTGCACTCCGGCTGATCAACCTCAAGCAGGAAACGATCAAAGGGAACCAGGCGCCCTTTTCTCAATCCCTGATCCAGGGGATTCAGGAGACGATTGCCCGGGGTGAACAAGTCCTGTTGTTCCAGAATCGGCGCGGATATGCCCCGAACCTTCAATGCGGGACCTGTCAATGGGTTCAGCCTTGTATCCATTGTGATGTCACCCTGACCTATCACAAGCCCAGCCATAAGATGCATTGCCACTATTGTGGATATCAGACCTCCATCCCTACGCATTGTCCGCAATGTGGCAACCGTCAGCTGACCCTGAAAGGGTTTGGGACCCAACGGATTGAGGATGATCTCAAGATCTTCTTCCCAGAGGCACGAATTGGGCGATTGGATCTTGATACGACCCGAAGCCGGCAGTCGCTCACCCGGATATTGGATGACTTCAGTGAAAAGAAGCTGGACATCCTGGTGGGCACCCAGATGATCACCAAGGGCCTGGATTTTGAACATCTTGGACTGGTCGGGATCTTGCAAGCCGATCAATTGATTTCCTACCCCGATTTTCGATCTTCCGAACGCGGGTTCCAGATGATGGTCCAGGTGGCCGGGAGGGCCGGTCGCCGGGAGGGCAGCAGCCTGGTACTGATCCAGACATACGAACCGGCAAACGCAGTCCTGCAGGATGTGCTCCACCTCAATCTGGAAGGATTCTATATCCGGGAGCTGCAGGAACGGAAGGCGTTCCATTATCCGCCTTATGGCCGAATTGTCCGGATCACCATCAAGCACAGGCGAGAGGAAAAATGTGAGTGGGCCGCCCATTATATGGTCAAACAACTCACACCTTTTCTGGGTGAAGCCGTACAGGGACCTGCAACTCCTACTGTATCGCGGATCAACAACTATTACCTCCGCACGGTCCAGGTAAAGCTGAACCCGGAGCCGGCAAAACTGCGTCATGCCAAGGAGTCGATCCTGCGCATTGCGGCGGCGATGCGGACTGCCAGGGGGATGTCTGGATTGATCGTTTTACCCGATGTTGATCCGGTTTGATTTTTTTCTGCACCATTTTTTAAAACTCTGTATATTTGCTGCCCCTAAGGGGGATTAGCTCAGCTGGCTAGAGCGTCCCGTCCACGAGTACTCGGGACGGGAAGGCCACTGGGTTCGACTCCGACTTTTGACATGGGGGATTAGCTCAGCTGGCTAGAGCGCTTGCATGGCATGCAAGAGGTCACCGGTTCGACTCCGGTATCCTCCACAACTATTAAGGCCCCTTCATTCGGAGGGGCCTTTTTTTGATGTATGCCTGCATTTGTTTACATCCTTTACTCTCAGTCCAGAGACCGGTACTATATCGGTGCTTCCCAGAATATCAGGGATCGCATCTTCAGGCATAACCACGGTTATTCCAAATCAACTGCAACTGGTCGACCATAGCTCCTGGTCTATTTACAAAGCTTCC
This sequence comes from Bacteroidia bacterium, assembly GCA_030429045.1. GTDB lineage: Bacteria > Bacteroidota > Bacteroidia > Chitinophagales > Saprospiraceae > JAGNXB01. Next base: position 21,047 of record JAUIEA010000048.1, read on the forward strand.
ACACTTTTCAGGAGGCTTGCGCATTCGAATCCTTTCTGAAAAAACAAAAGAGACGATCCGCTTTTCTCCCTTTGGTCCAGGAATACTCTTGTAATCCTTTTCCACTTCCTGAGTAATATGCATCAATTGGGATTAGCTCAGCTGCCTGCCCGCCCCCGAGTGCTCGGGGCGAAGGTGGGGCTAGAGCGTCCCGCCCCGAGTCCTCGGGGCGGGAAGGTCACCGGCCCGGACGATCCACCAAATGGTGGATGTCCGGATGCAGACATCCGCTTCCATGCGGATCGTCAGCATTCGACTCCGGCCTGACCGCCGCTGGCGGTTATCCTCCACCACTATTAAGGCCCCTTCATTCGGAGGGGCCTTTTTTTGATGTATGCCTGCATTTGTTTACATCCTTTACTCTCAGTCCAGAGACCGGTACTATATCGGTGCTTCCCAGAATATTGGGGAACGCATCCTATGGCATTCCTGTCTATTCCAATCCAGGCACATCAGGTAACCATTGTCTTCGTTTCTCAGGAGCTATCCCCCTCCTGCCAGGCCATTCGATCGGTTGGAATCCCTGATAAGAGGCAGATTTGACGCTCCACAATTTTACCTCTTCTTCTGTTTGCCCCACATAACCTCTTCCGGCGGAGGAGAGTCCTTTGGAATAGGCTCAGCTGTCTGTCCGGAAAGGCGGGCTGAAGACGGGGCTTTTTCGTCCTGCCACGTGTACTCGGGCGCAATTCTCCATCATCATCTTTTTGATCTCTCCATTTACAGCTGCCGCACCTGTACTGCCTGGCTCGTCCCCACCAGGGGAAGAACAAACCGCCGCTAAAAGCGCCTCTGCGATTTCAGCATTTACTTTGCCCCATTGGCGACAATTTGGAATAATTCGAGCAAAACTCGTGGGGGATGACAATAGATGATTCTGTCATTCATGTAAATCCCGATTATGAAAAACATTACCTACCTCCTTTTATTCCTATTGATTTCACTGGGCCACAGTACTCAACAAGGGGCTTCCATTTCAGGAATGGTGACCAGCAATAGTGGCGAACCTCTCCTTTCTGCAACTGTGGCACTCTACAAAAACGGAGTACTACTGACTGGAACACTAACAGATCTAAATGGAAAGTTTCAACTTTTGAACCTCGATACAGGCACGTATCAGATTGAAGTCGCTTATGTGGGCATGCAAACCTCCAGGATGGATAACATACATCTGAGTGAACAGGAACACAAGTCCATTCTTATCAAGCTGAATGAGGGAATTACATTAGAAACCATAACCGTTACAGACTATTGTATCCCGTTACTTCAACACAACTTCGATCGATCTAATGCAACGACTGGTAGCATTCGTGGCAGCCGATCACATGCGACGAACTATTATATTGATGGAATCCGCATCACCGGTGCTAATCCACCGGAGCATATCAATTACCCGAACCGCGTATATCCATCCCCTTCCTCGCCATCTCATACAGAGGATTACGACGCCATTCAGGAAAATCGATTTCGACGAACAAGGGATGAGCCTCTGTCCACATTTTCCATGGATGTAGATGCTGCGTCCTACACCAATATCCGTCGATATCTAAGAAATGGTCATTTGCCACCAAAAGATGCTGTCCGAATTGAAGAAATGATCAACTATTTCGAATACGACTATCCGCAGCCATTGGGCACAGATCCAGTATCCATCACGGATCAAATCGGTCCATGCCCCTGGAACACTGCGCATTATCTACTGCAAATAGGTCTGGCCAGCCAGAAAATTGACGTTGATTCTCTCCCTCCCGCCAATTTGGTCTTTCTAATCGATGTGTCAGGAAGCATGAATACCTGGAATAAGTTACCACTGCTCAAAAAAGCCTTCCGGTTGTTGGCTCAACAAATTCGATTTATCGATCAAGTGTCGATCGTCGTCTATGCCGGTGCGGCCGGATTAGTTCTTCCTCCAACTACAGGTCGTCAAAAAGAACTAATCCTTGCCGCTATTGACCGCCTTGAATCAGGTGGTTCAACAGCTGGCGGTGCCGGACTTAAGTTAGCCTATCAAACTGCAAGGAATAATTTCATTGGACAAGGAAACAACCGGGTCATCCTGGCAACTGATGGTGACTTCAATGTGGGTCTGAGTAGTGATGCCGAAATGGTCCGATTGATCGAAAAGGAACGTGAGTCTGGCGTTTTCCTCAGTGTGCTCTGTTTTGGGGCTGGCAATTACAAGGATAATAAAATGCAGAAACTGGCAGATGCCGGGAACGGAAATCACTTTTACATTGATCAAGTTGAAGAAGCGAAAAGAGTTTTTGTTCAGGAGTTTGGAAGCACATTATTTACAATCGCAAAGGATGTCAAACTGCAAGTCGAATTCAATCCATCTCAGGTCGAGGGATACCGGTTGATCGGCTATGAGAACAGATTGTTGAACCACGAAGATTTTGATGATGACCAAAAGGATGCCGGTGATATGGGAGCTGGCCATACCGTAACGGCTCTCTATGAGATCATACCTGCCGGCCTGACGAATGATCCCTCACTTGCGCAAACGAGTAAGCTAAGGTATCAATGGAGGACACCGAATACTCGTTCACTGATGCTAGAAATGGCTACCGTGAAGTTCAGATACAAACACCCCAACCAAAAGACAAGCCAGCTCTTCACGCACACCATCCAACCTGGCATCAAACCAACTCAAGGAGTCAACCAGGATTTCCAGTGGGCGACCATTGTCTCCGGATTTGGACTATTACTCAGAGATTCTGAATGGAAAGGACATTTGACTTACACGATGTTGCGCGAGTACATTGCAAAAAGTAATATCCCCAAAAGTGACCCCTTCCGAAATGAACTGCTTGAACTGATCGATCTGGCAGCGACCATACAACGTTCTACCGCTCATCAAGAGTGACGTATCCCCAGGATGAAATGAGGCAGGATGGGCCACCATCTTGCCTCTTTATCATTTGGCAAGGGCATCTTTCATATACGGATCTTGAAATCATCCGAAATGAAAGACCTGTCTATCCGTCCACCTGAGAAACAAGAACCCCTTATCTTGCGTTCTCTAAGCCGGGAATCCCGGTCCTGACCGGTTACACCCGACAGCCTTTGATGCCACTTCCCGGAAATCCATGATGAGACTTATCCTTCTTACATTTTGTATGCTTCCGGTCGTGCTATCTGCCCAGTGGACCTTAACCGGGACGGTCACGGACAGTGAAACTGGCGAACCCGTTCCCTTCGCTACCATCGTTGCCGGAAATGCCGAAGAGGCGACCACCACCGATGAAGAGGGCACTTATCAATTCGAGTTGAAAAAACCATATCCGTTCATCCGCATCGAGGCGATCGGTTATTCCCCGCTGGATATCCGGATCAGCGGTGAGCGGGAGCAAATCCACAATGCCCGGCTGAAGCCGGCCATCTACGACATGCAGGAGATCACCGTCAAGCCGAAACGCTATACGAACAAGGATAACCCGGCTGTTGAACTGATCCGCCTGGTGGTGGACAACCGTGACAAAAACCGGGTGTCCAATCTGGGGACATTCCAGGAAGAACAGTATGAGAAGATGGTCATCGGCTTTGGGAATATCCCCATGAAGACCATGAATCGACGGATCTTCAGGCCCATTCGCTTCCTCTGGGAGAATGTGGATTCAAACAAGATCGAACAGATCGATGTCGTTCCCCTCTTCGTACAGGAAAACATTTACGATATCTTCAGTCAGGATGATCCCAGTGAATACCAGAAACTGACCAAGGCAACCAAATCCGTGCGGTTCAAGGGCCCGTTGGACGACGAGGGTATTGATAAAGGTGTCCAATACCTCTATCAACCAATCGATATCTACGATCCCAACATCCTTCTCCTGACCAATAAATTTCCAAGCCCGATATCCAATACCGCCCCCCTCCTCTACCGGTATTATCCCGTCGACACCATCGAGCAGAATGGCCATCAGGTCGTCAAACTGGAATTCTACCCACGGAACAAATACGACATGTACCTGCAAGGCGAACTCTATGTTGCCCTGGATAGTACGTACCCGGTGACCGGCATCCGATTTACCATCAATCCTCAAGCCAATCTCAACTGGGTCCAGCACCTCACAGTCGAGCAGCGTTTCGAACAGCAGCCCAGTGGTCATTATATGATCGCTCAGGAGGACTTCCGGATGTACTTTGGGATCACCTCAAAAGGGATGGGTGTTTTCAGTCAGCGATTTGTCGATCACCGACATATCCGGATCAACGAACCCCTTCCTGATGATCCCGATCTCTTCTCTGCACATCCATCCATTCAGGTCGAGGATCCCGAACTACAAGCGAAGGACTCCCTTTACTGGGCGACCCATGCCCTGCCGCTCACCACCCCCGAACGGAAGGCCTATACCAATATGGACAGCCTGATCCACATGCCCTGGTTCATCGTCATGACCAAGGTCGGTCGACTGATCACCGGGGGATACATCGATGTTGCCCCCGGGGTAGAAGTCGGGCCTCTCCCTTCGGCACTGGCCCTGAACGATATCGAAAATGTCCGCCTTCGGCTGGGTGCCCGAACCCGACCGACGCTCAGTGAACGCTGGCAGATCGGCGCCTCCGCCACGTATGGATTTGGAGACGAACGATGGAAATTCGGTGGCAATTTTGCCATTGCTACCGGAAAGACGGCCTACCATCGTTTCCCCCTGAACCGGATCACCGGTTCATTTGAAGAACGACTCTCTCTGCCCGGGCAGAATCAAAGCCTGAACAATACGCTGGGGACTTCTATCACACGAGGTTCGAACGACCGGCTCCTGTATACAAAGCTCTCCAAATTGACCTATGAACGGGAATTCGAAAGTCAGTTCTCTTTCCAGGCAGGCCTCGAACAGGAAACCCTGGAACCCGCAGGTGCATTGACCTTTATCCCCGCTGATGGCATTTCCACACCGCCCACTTCCTTGCAATCCATGCGTAGTGTAGTCCTGCTCCGCTATGCTCCCGGTGAGAACATTTACCAGGGAACGGGCGGCACACGATCCCGGATCTCCTATCGATTTATTGGCCAGTTGCGCTATGCGCACTCCTTTTCCGGTGTTCCCGGAGGTCAATTTGACTATGACGACATTGGCATCCTCCTGCAGAAATTCACCAATGTGCCACCGTTTGGCTACAACTCCACCATTCTGGAAGCCGGGGCGATCTTTGGCAGTGTCCCCTACCCCTTCCTTGTCCTCCACCGGGCCAATCAAAGCTATTTCTATCAATCCGCGAATTACAACATGATGAACTTCCTGGAATTTGTCAGTGATCACTACGTCGCGCTGACAGTCAACCAGTATTTCAACGGGTTCTTTGTCAACAAGATCCCTCTTATCAAGCGTCTCCACCTCCGAGAAGTATTGGCGGTCAAGGTACTATACGGAGGGATCACCTCCGCGAATCGCAGTTCAGCCAATTCATCCCTGCTTCAATTTCCACAGCAGGAAGACGGCACCCCTTTGACGTATAAATTGGAGAAGGAACCCTATATCGAAGCCAGTATAGGTATCAGCAATATTTTCAAGATCCTCCGGATCGATGTGATACGACGGTTTTCCTATCTCGATCATCCGGGAGATAGGAAAACCGTCGTA
>JAUIEA010000049.1 GCA_030429045.1 Bacteroidia bacterium
GATGTCCTCATTTTTATATTGCATGGTGAACCGATCCCAGGGAGTCCTTCTGAAGAAGTCGTCCGCAAAGTACATGAGGATCATCTGAAAGTCATACGGGTTCTGATATCCGGGGATCGGCTGGATGACGTTGAGGTTCTCATCCAGGAAAACGATCGTGGGATAACTCAGTCGGCCCCGCATCAATTCCGCTGCGAGCTCGTGGTATCCCTTTTTGCCCCGGCGGACATAACTGTAGGTCTGGCCATTGAATTCGATGTCTTCGGTGTATTCTGCATCGAATTTTACGGCAATGTATCGGTCATTCACGTATTGGACCACATCGTCCTGGCGAAATGTCTTTTGATCCATCACCCGACACCAGCCACACCATTGGGTGTAGATGTCGATCATGATCTTTTTGTTTTCCAGCCGGGCTTTTTCGATCGCCTCAGAAAATTCGACCCAATGGATCTCATCCTGGGCAGTCACACTGGTGTAGTGTGCCATCAGGCAGGTCAACAATAGATATTTCAGCACAGCTTTCATTGGAGCAAAGTAACAATGGAATAACCTCAACACCAAACACTCTTTCCACAGAGTGAAGGCCTTTAATAAAAGATTAACGATTCGGATTGAGGTCCTTAGGAGGAATAGCGTGGATGACGGAACCAATTGAATTCATTTGTCCCCAAATGAAATCGATCCTCCGGGTTGGTAAATCCACCGGGAGCCGGAATGCCCTCTCCGATGAACTGATCCGTGGAGGAGAGGATGGCCTCATCCCAGATGCCACTTTCCAGAAACGATTGGATCAGGGTTGCGCCTCCCTCCACAAGGATACTGCTCAATCCATCCCTTGCGAGCAAAGAAAGGATCCCGGCCAAACCGGCCCCTTCGGGCAGGGTTTTCCATTTGACATGCCCGGGCCAATTCTCCGGGGAGTCGGTGGGTTCATGCCGCAGGATCCAGGTTTCAGGCGGCCCCTGAAACAAGGCCTGCTTCGGGTCAAGCCGACCATGAAAATCGGGAATGATCCGGATCGGACTCTTGCCCCAAAACAACCGGTTGGTCAGTCGGGGGTCATCGAGGAGGGCAGTGCGGGTGCCGATGAGGATCCCATCGACCCGGTTTCGCAGGCGGTGGACCATTCTCCAGGAGGGAGGGTTGCTCAGGTTGACCTGCCCGGATTCCTGACCGATATAGCCATCCCGGCTCATTGCCAGTTTCAGGATGACATAAGGTCTGCCTTCCGTGATAAAGGTGTTTCGGATCTGAGCCTGATAGTTGCCCTGATCCACCAGTACATCGGTGATCACCTCCACACCATTGGATCGCAGGATATCCAGTCCCTTTCCATTTACCCCCGGACTTTGATCGATACAGCTGATCACCACCCGCCGGATCCTGTTCGCCAGGATCAGATCAGTGCAGGGAGGGGTCCGGCCATGTACACAACAGGGTTCAAGGGTAACATACAGGGTGGCATGAGGGATGAGCCCCTGCAACTCGGGATGGACCGCACGAATTGCCTGCACTTCAGCATGGGGTTGGCCATGTGCCGCATGATATCCTTCTCCGATGATCCTGTCCTGGTGGACCAGTACAGCGCCTACCCCCGGATTGGGGGAGGTATCCCCTTCGGCCAATCGGGCGAGGTCAAGGGCCCGGCGCATATAGGTTTCATGAATTTCCTGCATCGTCATTGGACAGAGACAGGGGCAATATCGGTATTATTCCATTCCTCCTTGTCTGAGATGCCCTACATTTGACCTTCGAATTGAACTTCAAGTCGTGTATTACAAGATAAAACTCAACAATTGCGAGGAACTTGCCCTGGTGGATGATCATGTATACGAGCATCTGTCCACTGATCCCTATCTGCAGGAAATCGGGTTGTTGGAGGGATTGCGGCAACATTCAGGTGGCGGTGTTGTGTTCCAGAAATTATGGCACAAGCCCGGCGGTAAATCGACCACCACCACCATTTACCTGCATCGGTATATCGCAGAACGGTTTCTGACAGTCGCGAATCTGCCAAAAGAAAAGGGCGTCGTACGATGCAGGAACGGGAATAAACTGGATTGCCGCCTGGAGAATCTGGAATGGACGACCCGGGCTGAAACGGCCCGACAACGAAAAACACGAAACAAGACCGGTTTCAAAGGGGTCTATCAGGAGTATAACAAGTACAGAGCGGTGATTTCTGTGAACCAGAAAAACATTCATCTGGGGATGTTTGAAACACCCATGGAAGCGGCAAAGGCCTACAAGAAGAAGGCTCAGGAAGTGTTCGGACGGCAGAGCGGGTCAACAACTGGCTAGCCCGTGCCCGGGTTACTGCAGTCAGAAGATCACAAAGCAAGCGACTTGCTATCAGAAATTAGTAAATTTGTTCTAATTGCTAACAATCAGGCCACTGTATGGGATGGTTTAAACGATTAAAAGAGGGAATTACAACGGCTACAAAGCACAAGAAAGCGGCTCCGGATGGGGTTTGGTACAAGTGTGATGTATGCAAGGAAGCCTCAACCATGAAGGAGATGAAGGAGAACCTGTTTCTCTGCCCTCATTGTGATGCCCACACCCGGATCGGATCATACGATTATTTCGATCTGCTCTTTGATGGCAGATACGAGGTCCTGTTCGACAATCTGACCGCTCTAGATACTCTGGAGTTTGTGGATATGAAGCCCTACATAGAGCGACTGGAAGAGGCAGTCCTGAAAACGAATCTCAAGGAAGCCATGTCGGTGGCGGAGGGCAAGATCAACAAGCGCCCGCTTGTCATTGCGGCCATGGACTTTCGGTTTATCGGCGGCTCCATGGGGGCAGTTGTCGGGGAAAAGATCTCCAGGTCTGTCGACCATTGTATTGCAAACCAGATCCCCCTGCTGATCATCTCCAAATCAGGAGGTGCCCGCATGATGGAATCGGCCTTTTCGTTGATGCAAATGGCCAAGACCTCAGCCAAACTGTCACAGCTGGCTGCCGCTAAATTGCCGTATTTCTCATTGATGACCGACCCCACTACCGGGGGCGTGACCGCTTCATTTGCCATGCTGGGGGATATCAATATGGCTGAACCGGGTGCATTGATCGGATTCGCAGGCCCAAGGGTCATTCGGGAGACCATCAAGCAAGACCTGCCGGAGGGGTTCCAGAACTCTGAATTCCTCATGGAACACGGATTTATGGATTTCATCGTCCACCGGAAGGAATTGAAAGAAAAACTATCCGACCTGCTCCTGTTGTTTGGGAATGCAGCGGCCTGACCCGGGTTTTACGCAAAGGGATTTCAATCCATTTAAGCAGGTTGCCCTGTTAAAAGGAATAACACACAAATGACGAGTGCAACGGGTGGAACGCCTCCAATAGATCGTCTATCCATTGCTCGCCGTACCGTGCTATCCAGGGAAGCAAATTTTCGGTTCGTTCCTGCAATTGTCCATTTGGGAAAAGCCGATCGTATATGGATCGGATCTGCTGAACATCGCGATCGTGGAGTTGCTTCAATCCCCGTGTCATCTTTCCCTCCAGGGTCTGTAACAACTTATCCATCTGCACCTCCGTCGACTCTGCACTGCGTTCCAGCGTCGGATCGATAGCACTGCATTTTTCTCTGACCCGGATCATCAGTTGCTGAAGGGCTGCCCTTTCCTGTTCCAGATCTCCGGTCAAATCCGTCTTCTGGTGGACATATTCCTGGAGCAGGACCTCCATCGGACCAAAAGTTGCTTCCAGAGGGAGGCCGAGTTTGACCAACTTTTGTTGGGTGACCTCATCCACCAGCTGAGCCGAATGCCGCCGGACCAGGATCGGGTAGGGGACTGATGCTTCACTGAACAACGCTGACAACTGGACCCAGTATGCCAGTTCTCCGGCTCCCCCTACGAACGCCAGATCAGGCAACATGGTTTCCTGTAGCAACGGACGCAGGATGACATTCGGGCTGAAGCGCTCCGGATGCGAGTGCACTTCGACCTTCATTTCTTCTGCAGTCCATGACAGGCTGTTGGTCACGGTCCGAAAACCGCCATTCCCATCAGCTTCAATGCGTTCACGGCCGTAATCGCTGAGGAAGAACAAATTGATATCCCGTATATGCGCCTGTTGTTTGAACCCGGCCTCATCCAGGCGGTTCACAGTATTCTCGACGATCGGTTTGCTGAACCCGCGCATCAATTCAGATTCAAAAATGGCCGTACACGACTGCTTGGCGATGGGAGAATCCATGTCGACAATGACCAGGCCGTACGTTCCAAGCAGTTGATGTAGGAACTGGAAAGTTGACCTGCCGAAGGATGTCTCGGGCGTGTAGGCTTTTTTGAGCAGCTGGATGGCCTCCTTGCCGTAGGGGAGGGGTTGGAACAGTTCCTCGACCTGTCGGATCAGATCGGGGATATTGCCTTCGGGCATTCGGCCGACGGGTCCGCCTTCCTGCCCTGATTCCCAGGTAAGGGTGTCGGAAAACAGGCGAACATGCCGGACCTCTTCATAGTCGTGATCTTCGCTTCCCAGGACAAACACGGGCACAACCTGGTGGCCATCCAGCCACCCTTCAGCTGCTTTCGCCAGGGAAATGGCAGTCAGGGCTTTGTAGAGGAAATAAAGGGTTCCGCCAAACAGGAGGGGTTGATGGGCTGTCGTGATGCTGAACGCCGTTCCGGTAGATAGACCCGCCAGGTTCTTTTCCAGTGCCGGCGTTAACCGGACGCCTTCATATTGCTGGGCCAGGAGCTTCGCCAACGATGTACGTTGATGGTAATGTTCGGCCTTGTGACGGGCGGCCTCACGAAATGCCTCCGGATCTGCAGCTCTGGACAAGAAGGGGGCCAAAGCGGGGTCCGCCGCACAGAACCGTCGGTCGAAGGAGGAGAAAAACGAAAGATCCTGAATAGGAAATTCACGGATGTGGGAAGAAGGGATTGATGGCATGGATGTAAAAATGCAAAGATCCGTCGGTTTGTTCAGTGAAGCCCCATTTGGTTGCAGTACCTTTGCACCATGCCTGACGCCTTGAATACATCCGAATTTCTTGCATTGCGAGATCAGGGTGTTCCCGTCCTGGATGTCAGATCCCCTTCTGAATTCGCCCATGCCCGGATACCTGGTGCTCTGTCATTTCCGCTCTTTACCGATGAAGAGCGGCATGAGGTCGGGTATCTGTTCAAACAGGTTTCTCAGTCCGCAGCGATGGTGAAAGGCCTGGAAATCGCCGGTCCCAAAATGGCGGCATTTGTCCGGGAAGCCATGACCCTGGCACCGGACCATATGGTCGCGGTGTATTGCTGGCGAGGGGGGAAGCGAAGTGGAAGCATGGCCTGGCTCCTGGAGAACAGCGGATTTACATCCTTCGTTCTGGAAGGAGGGTATAAAGCTGCGCGAAGGACTTTTCTGGATGCCATGACGAAAACCTACCCCCTGGTCAGAGTCGGCGGGCGTACCGGATCGGGGAAGACCCGGATCCTGGAAGCATTAAAAGAGCGCGGGGAACAGGTCATTGACCTCGAAGGACTGGCCCATCATCGGGGATCAGCTTTTGGACATTTAGGTCTGGCGCCCCAACCGAGTAATGCATTTTTTGAGAATCAGATCGGAGATGCGTTATCTCAAATGGACCAAACAAGGGTGATCTGGGTAGAAGATGAAAGTCGCCACATTGGCAAACGAACATTGCCCCAGCCATTCTGGAAACAACTGATCGGATCTCCGGTGATCTTTCTGGATGTGGATGCAGATTTACGGATCCGGGAAATTCTCCAGGAGTATGGTAGCCAGGACACAGCGGGCCTGAAGGCGGCCTTCAAGCGGATCAGCCGCAAGATGGGTCCACAGTTTGTAAAGCAGGCCCTGGAGCACCTGGACAAGGGCAACCTGGAGGATGCCGCACGCCTGGCATTGGCCTATTATGATCAGGCCTATGACTTCCATCTCGCCAATCAGACCTCTGGAGTCATTATCGAGGAAAAGGTAGATCATCTGGATGCCCAGGCGTTGGCCGCCCGGTTGATCAACAGATCAAATGAACACTTCGAAGAATGGATGAACAACGGTTAACCCTCTATAGCCACGGTTCAGGCTGTGGTTGCAAGATCGATCCCCAGATCCTGGATCGCATCCTGAATGTCCATGCGCCACCTTTCAGGGACAGCCGACTGCTGGTGGGGAACGAACAAAAGGATGATGCAGCAGTCCTGGATATGGGAGATGGAACGGCACTGATCAGCACTACTGACTTTTTCATGCCCATTGTGGACGATCCCTTTGATTTTGGCCGGATCGCAGCGGCCAATGCGATCAGTGACATCTATGCCATGGGGGGCGAGCCACTCATGGCCATCGCCATATTGGGGTGGCCTGTCCTGCAATTGCCTCCGGAGCTCGCAGGGAAAGTGCTGGAAGGGGCTCGCATCATCTGCCAGGAAGCAGGAATAGTCCTGGCAGGAGGGCATAGCATTGATTCCGTCGAACCGTTCTTCGGGCTGGCAGTCAATGGCCGGGTACCGATCGCCAATATCAAGAAGAACAGTACAGCACAACCCGGAGACGTGATCTACCTGACCAAGCCGCTCGGCGTAGGCATCTTGAGCACGGCAAACAAGTTGGATCGGCTGAAGGAGGGCGATCTGGACAAGGCCAGGAACGTCATGATCTCCCTGAACAAGTTGGGAGGAAAGATCGCCTGTCATGACTGGGTACATGCCATGACGGATGTGACCGGATTCGGTTTGCTGGGGCACCTGCTGGAGGTCTGTCAGGCCAGCCAGGTCAGGGCTCGCATAACCCTGGACAGCATTCCCTTTATCGATCGGGAGGCCCTGGATTACTATCTCAAAATGCAATGTGTCCCGGCTGCCACAGAGCGCAACTGGAGCAGTCTGTCTGATGAAATCAGTCCAATTGCAACCACTACCCGACAATTGCTTTGTGATCCCCAGACCAGCGGAGGATTATTGATCACGGTTGACCCCGGATCGACCTCTTCGTTTGAGGCATTTGCGGTGCAGGAGGGGTATGCGCTCTATCCGATCGGCCAGATGATCTCAGAAGGAACCCATACCATCGAAGTGGTGGAGTGAGGGCCAGGGCGATGCCTGACTCACGTAACGATGGGCAGGGAATAAAGTTAGAAGACAAATCCCAGAGATGTGATCACCCTGCTGGGACGGTTGCTCAGGGTGTAATGGTCCCCGAAGAAGGTCAGATGATCCCCGTATCTGTAAAGGTTGCCTTCATATCTCAGATCCAGGTTGAATCTCCAGATATCAAAGCCGATTCCCGCCTGCCAACCCCAGGACAGGTCATCCCATTTTTCCTGGATACCTTCCACATTGTCCAGGTCGGAGGAGCTGTTGATGAAAACGTGTCCGACCGGACCGGCCTGGAGATTCAAAATGCCAAAATCGAACCCGAGCATCAGCGGGACGTCCAGATACTGGTAGGATTCGGAGAGGATCTTCTCTTCCAGTGAATTCGAGAAGTCGTAGGTCGTAGTATTGGAATTCAGCAGGACTTCCGGTTGGATGAAAAACCTTCCAATGTAGCCTTTGAGATAGGCTCCCAGATGGATCCCGTATTTCGCCTCCTTGATCCGCATGGTAAAGGCTTCTATGCCTTGTTTATCCAGGACGATGATTTCGTTGGAATTGGTGAGCTGAGTCGAGTTGAACCCGGCCTTTATACCTACATTCAACTGGGCCTGTCCGGCCCCCGGCAGGATATAAAGGCAAATGATCAGAGCAAAGAGAGGTCGCATAATTCTAGCGTTGAATATACTGAATGAACGTCATTACGGGGTTCATGACTCAGGAGTTGCATACAAATAAGAGAACCTTAACCTGTGGGGGTTGTCCTGGTAGTTTTGACTTCCGGTCAGCGCTTTCATGGAAAGGTGGCGGCAGGATACTACTTTTATGGTTTATCACAGCCGGCAACAGATCTTCCTCCGGCTCGAACCCCGAATACATGGAATGCAAGTTTATTGGAAGTTTTCCCTCCGTCGAGAAGATGCCGCCTGCTGGTCTCCCGGAATTTGTCTTTATTGGAAGATCGAATGTGGGCAAGTCCTCGTTGATCAATATGCTGGTGGACCACAAAAATCTTGCTCATACATCCTCTACACCAGGTAAGACGCAGATGATCAACCTCTTCCAGGTAGGGGAGACGTATCAGATGGTGGACCTGCCCGGCTATGGGTATGCACGCTTGTCCAAGAAACACAGGAATTCCCTGATGACCATGATCCGGACCTACCTGCGGGATCGGGAGGCTTTGTTCCTGGTCTTTCTCCTGTTGGATATTCGGGTGACCCCTCAGAAAGTGGATATGGAAATGTTGTATTGGTTGGGAACCAATGGTATTCCGGTATCCTTGCTCTTCACCAAAGCAGATAAGTTGAAACCCGTCGAAATCCGCACAAGCCATGAAATCTACGAGGCAGAAATTCTCAAATCCTGGAACGTCATGCCGACATCGTTTTTGACTTCTGCTCAGGTCGGAAAGGGGAGAGAAGCCGTTTTGAACTATATTGCAACATCGCTTTCCCCAGAAGAGTAGTATGCGGTCAGACTATCATAAATACCCCCCGATCGAGTCAGATATCCGGAAGTGGCCAGTCTATCTGTTGAGCCAGGACCGGGATCATTTTATCCGGCAGATGAGAACCTTTGTGTTCAACCAGTTGACGGACAATCAGACCAAGTCGGTCAAAGCCCTGGTCGATCGAGCACTTTATATGGAACGTTCCCGGGTCAAAGACAAACCCTGGAAGGTGGATCCGCCCGACGAACGGGTGTTCTGGTCTAAGGTCAGAAAGCGAATGGCTTCCATCGGGGAGGACGATAACCATGAAACAGAATATGAGGTCCTCCAGGAAGTGATCCATCGCTATTCCGAGGAGATAGTCGGTACGTTTCAGGTGAGTACCTTTCTGTTCGCCCGACGATTTCTAACGTTTTTCTTCAGTCGGTTATTGAATACACTGGCAGCGGGTTCCCTCTTCGGAAATCGGTATAAGCTTCACGACCAGTTGAAGGTGGTCGGGGAGTTCGAAATGGTCAGGAAGCTGATGAAGCAAGGAACGGTGATCATTGTTCCGACCCACTCCTCCAATCTGGATTCGATCCTGATCGGTTATGTGCTGGACGCTATTCTGGGCCTGCCCAGCTTTTCCTATGGTGCCGGCCTGAACCTGTACAACACGGGATATATCGCCTATTTTATGAACCGATTGGGCGCTTACAGGGTGGATCGACGAAAAAAGAACCTGATCTATCTGGAGACCTTGAAAAGCTTTTCCAGGCTGTCGATCGAGCGCAGGGTGAACAGCCTGTTCTTTCCGGGAGGCACCCGATCACGCTCTGGCCAGATCGAGCCCAAATTGAAGATCGGCCTGTTGTCTACAGCGGTGGAGGCGCAACGATCCCTGCTGCAAAAAGGCCAGAAGGAAAAGATCTTTATCGTGCCGCTGAATGTGTCCTACCATTTTGTACTGGAGGCGAACAGCCTGATCCACCAGCATTTGCGAGAAGAGGGGAGGGAGCGCTATATCACCAGCTCGCGTGATGATTCCTCCAGCATCCGGAAGAATGTCAAGTTCATCTGGAAACTGTTCAAGAACACGTCCGAGATCACCTTTTCCTTTTCGCATCCTATGGATGTCCTGGGCAACCAGGTCGATGAAAACGGAGTGAGCTATGATCAGCAACAGCGCCCCATCCATGTCCGTGATTTCTTCCGCCTGGGGGAGGTGATCACCGCAGATGCTCAGCGGGAATCCCAGTACAGCAAACACCTTGCGGAGCGGATCGTCGAGCGGCTCTATGCCGATAATGTCGTGCTGAGCAGCCATTTTGTGGCATATCTGGCCTTTGAGATCCTGCGGAATGAGCATCCGAACATGGATGTATTCGGGATCATCCAGCTTCCGGAAGAAGAATATGTCTTTGAGTGGGAAAGTCTGTTATTGGGCTGTCGGGAGCTCCAACAGGCCCTGATCCATATGCGCAATCAGGAAAAGATCCAACTGTCAGATGTGATCCTGGGCGAACCAACAGCTCTGTTGGAAGACGGGATCAAGAACATCGGAATCTTTCATGCCGAGAAACCGTTGCTCAAGGATAAAAAGGGCCTGATCCGAAGTCAGAGTTTCAAACTGCTTTATTTCTACCACAATCGCCTGGAAGGGTATGACCTCCAGGAAAAGGTTGAATGGAACCGCCTCCAGGTCTCCATCCAGGATTAATTCCGAAGAAATGGACCGGATCATTTTTGACTTGGAAGCCACTTGCTGGGATAAGGGAACCCCTGGCGTAACGCAGGAGATCATCGAGATTGCCGCTATCCGATTGAATGCAATAGGGGAGACCAAGGGGTCATTTCACAGCATGGTCAAGCCGGTGGTGCACCCGCTTTTATCGCCCTATTGCCGACGGTTAACCAATATTCCCCAATCTGAGATTGATCAGGCCAGAACGTTTCCGGATGTCATTGCCCGATTCGAAGATTGGTTGTACAGGAGTCCGGATTTCTTTCTCATTTCGTGGGGTCATGTCGATAAGCGGCTCCTGGCCGATGATTGTCGTGCGCATCGGATCGACGACGACTGGTTGGCGTTTCATGTCAACCTCAAGCAGGTTTACCGGGATCTTTTTCGATTGCCCCGTCAAATGGGCCTGGCTGCGGCCATGCGCCGGGAGGGTTTGGAGTTTGAGGGGGAAGCACACCGGGCGATGCCGGACACAGAAAACCTGGTCAGACTTTTTTTGAAACATCGGGATCAATGGCCCCTGGAAGGCTAAAGCGGAAATGCCTTCTGAGAGCCTGATGATTCGAAACAGGGGGCCAGAACGGAGCGTGTTATAAAACACAACTTAACATAATATAAATTATAGGAATTTATTGTAGCGTTGATTTTCCTCCAGGGCACTCGGAACGGTCGGATTATGAACGATTCAGGATCGCCTTCAGGTTTGCAGGAGAATAACGTACCGACTTTAACACCTTTTTGTCAGCCTTGCGGTACACCAGAAATCCACCTTCTGAAGGTTCGATCAGGCCTTCTGTGCCATCTTTTTGACGGTAATGATCCAGCGTGGCTTCAGCATCAGCACGAGAATCACAGACCTTGCTCATATTGCTGCGCTGGACCTCTTCAAACAGCTGATTGAAGGAATGGCCCAGACCAAATTCAAGCACAGCTCCAGACAGGACATACTGCAGGTCACACAGGGCATCAGCAATTTCGACCAGGTCATTGTCCTGAATGGCCTGTTCCAGTTCCTTCAATTCCTCAGCCAGCAGATTGATCCGCAACTGACAGCGGTCCCTGCCTGGAATGGTAGGTTCCGTAAGAATGGGCAAACGAAAGGTCTGGTGAAATCGAGCGACCTGGTTCAATGCTTTGGGCTCCTCAAATGTATGTTTCATGATGGCTGGAATTAGAGCGTGATGTGTGGCAGTTCAAATATGGACATACCGGAACAATTTGGTGGGCCTGTCGCACAAAAAGAAGCCTGACAATAACCGTCAGGCTTCTTTTTGTGGACCACAAGAAAAGGTTTAGAACCTTCTGATCCTTACTTGAAATAGCTGGTTGGATTTTTCTCTCCTGCCTGCACATTTTCGAGGCGAACCTTGAATTCATTGGAAAGTTCCAGGTCGTTTTTGCGGGCATAGATCTCTTTCAGTGCGACCAGGGTATTCAGGTCGTTCGGAGATACTTTCTCCGCTTTCTGGAAATAAGGCAAAGCCTTGTCAAACTCCGCATTGACCTTTTCTTTCAACGCGTCATATTTCTTCAGTCCTTCTTTGCTGTAATCATCTGCCAGCTTGCTCAGTTCCTGCGTGTAGACAGCCGCTTTATTGTAATACAGGGCACCTATACTGTAGATGGCATCCGTGTAGTTGGGATCAATATCCAGGGCTTTTTGATAGTGGGTCAACGCCTGTTCGAAGTTCAGCTCCGAAGTGGCATTATCCTTGGCTTCAAGGGCCTTTTGGAAGAGATTGTCATAGACATTGCCCAGGGTCAGGTAGAGGGACTTGTTATCCGGTTCTTTTTCAATGGCCAGCTTCAATTTTCCGGTCAGCTCATCCATTTTACCTTCCCGCAGATAGTGATTGATCTCCGTAAAAAGGAGACTGACATCTTCGGGATACATTTTTCGCCCCGTTTCCAGATAGTTGACCGCCTTGGCCTTATCAGTTTCCAGATATGCATTATAGAGCATATCGTACATGTAGGGGTTTTCATATTTGGCAGCCACCAATTCTTTCAGAAATGACAGGGACTCCTGCTTTTTATCTGCCAGCATACCGGTTACGGCTGCGGAGAACTTGGCGTCTTTTACCTGCTTTTCTTCCAGGGGGCTCTTCTCCCCTTCTTTCGTCAGGATGTTGTGGGCGTCAATGACTGCTGTAAAGGTGGCAAATGCCGCTACATTCTGCTCCTTCTGATATTCG
The DNA here is from genome assembly GCA_030429045.1 of Bacteroidia bacterium. Lineage (GTDB taxonomy): Bacteria > Bacteroidota > Bacteroidia > Chitinophagales > Saprospiraceae > JAGNXB01. Next base: position 12,445 of record JAUIEA010000049.1, read on the forward strand.
GTCACGGCCTGGTTGTTCAGCAAACCGATCACGGACGAGATCCCGGTCAGGGCATCTTTGGTCTGATACTTTTTGCTCGCCAGACCAAGCCCCTTTTTATAGGATTCAAAGGATTTGATCGGTGCATCTGGATATTGTGGCGGTCCAGGGAGGCCTTTGACCACTTTGTTAGTGTAGTCGCGGTTGGCTAGTTCAAGGTAAATTTCACCCTGGATATTCCAGAGGTCAGCATCCGCTTTCAATTCAGCATCTGTGGCGGCGACAAGGATCATATCGACGGCCTCATCCAGTTTATCGGTATTTGCAATTTGGTCCATGTTATAGGCACCCAATGCCCGCTTTGCCTTTTTGAATGCACGTGATGGGTCATCTTCCTGAGCGGTTCCTACGGCCAGGACTCCCAAAATGAACAGAAAAAGGAGGGAGAAATTCTTCATGGTTATTTAGCTTTCTGTGAGTATGCAGTTAATCATGGTTATCACCTGTACCGAGACAGGATGTTGCTTACCAAAATGTTAATCCTGATCGGCAGACCCTTCTTCCGGGGCCTGATCATCCATCAGGTCTTCTTCTTCATTGGAGTCATCGTGCTGAGCAACGGCAACATCAGCAATGCTATCTGATCCATCCAGGCGAATCACCTTAACCCCTTGTGTGGCTCTTCCCATGACTCGGATGTCTGAAACCGACATTCGGATGACGATTCCGGAACGATTGGTGATCATCAGGTCATTGTCATCCGTGACACTCTTGATGGCAACCAGCAATCCGGTCTTTTCCGTGATTTGCATGGTTTTGATTCCTTTACCTCCTCGGTTTGTCACCCGATAATCGTCAATGGAGGTCCGCTTTCCATTCCCTTTCTCAGAAACGACGAGAATGGTGGCTTCAGTATCATCCTTATCTACGCAAACCATCCCGACGATATAATCATTCGTATGGTCCAGGGACATTCCTTTTACACCCGTGGCGGTGCGCCCCATGGATCGTACCGTTGATTCAGGGAATCGAATGGCACGTCCTGTACTGTTGGCCAGGATGATCTCGCTGTTCCCGTTGGTGAGTTTTACTTCCAGCAACTGATCATCCTCTGCAATATTAATGGCATTGATACCGGTGATCCGCGGACGGCTGTACGACTTCACCAGGGTCTTTTTCACAATACCCTTTCGCGTACAGAAGATCAGATGGTGGGATTCCAGGAAGTCCTCATCGTTGAGGTCCAGGATGGGGATATAGGCTCTGATCCGATCTTCCTTGGGGATGGCGAGCAGATTCTGGATCACGCGTCCGGCTGCAGTCTTGGTCGCTTCCGGGATCTCAAACACACGTAGCCAGTGACATCGTCCTGATTCAGTGAACAGCAACAAATAATTGTGATTGGTCGCCACGAACATATGTTCGATGAAATCTTCATCCCGGGTCTTGGATCCTCTGGATCCCCTTCCTCCCCGGGTCTGAATGCGGAATTCATCCACCTTTGTTCGTTTGATATACCCGTTATGACTGATGGTCACGACGACGTTCTCATCAGCGATGAGATCTTCCATGGTGATCTCCCCTTCGGCATAGGTGATCTCCGTCCGGCGATCATCTCCGAATTTCTCTTTCAGTTCGGCGGTTTCATCCTTGACGATCCCGCGCTGAAGTTCTTCACTGGCCAGTATGGCCTTGTAATGTTCGATCTTTTCAATAAGTTCCTGATACTCATTCTTGATCTTGTCCCGCTCCAGGCCGGTCAATCGCTGCAAGCGCATTTCAAGAATGGCCTTTGCCTGCAGTTCTGACAATCCGAACTGGCTCATCAATCCATCCCGCGCAATGTCCGGAGTGGCAGAGGCCCGGATCAGGGCGATGACCTCATCCAGATGATCCAGGGCGATCAGAAGCCCTTCCAGGATGTGGGCCCGTTCTTCGGCTTTTCGCAGGTCATATTTGGTGCGTCGGACGATCACCTCCATTCGGAACAGAATGAATTCACTGATCAGCTCCCTGAGGTTGAGTGTACGCGGCCGCCCCTTGACCAGGCAGACATTATTGACGGAAAAGTAGGACTGGAGAGGTGTGTACTTGTAAAGTTTGCTGAGCACCACATTGGCCATGAAGTCTCGCTTGACCTCGACCACGATCCGCATGCCGTTCCGATCGGATTCATCTCGGACATCACTGATCCCTTCTATCTTTTTTTCATTGACCAGTTCAGCGATCTTCACCACCAGACTGGCTTTGTTCAACTGATACGGGATCTCTGTAATGATAATGGTTTCCTTGCCGCTATCGGTGGACTCGATTTCGGCCCGACCCCGAACGGTCATCCGACCCCTTCCGGTCTCAAAGGCTTCCTTGACCCCTTCGTAACCGATGATAATGCCACCGGTTGGGAAATCAGGAGCCTTGACGTATTCCATCAGGTCCTCTACGGTCGCATCCGGATGATCGACCATATGATAGATGGCATCACAAACTTCCCTCAGGTTGTGTGGCAACATATTCGTGGCCATTCCGACGGCGATACCAGAAGCTCCATTGATCAGCAGATTGGGCAACCGGGTCGGCAGCACAGTCGGCTCCTTCAGGGAATCATCAAAGTTGAGGGCAAAATCAACCGTTTCCTTGTCGATGTCCATCAACAATTCATCCGTGATCCGGGCCATCCGGGCCTCCGTGTAACGCATGGCAGCAGGGCTGTCCCCGTCGACAGAACCAAAGTTTCCCTGACCGTCTACCAGCGGATAGCGAAGCGACCAGGGCTGGGCCATCCGGACCATGGTATCATAGACCGAAGAATCACCGTGCGGGTGATACTTACCCAGGACTTCTCCCACGATACGGGCAGACTTCTTGTGCGACCGGTTAAAGGAGAGCCCCAGATCAGACATGCCATAGAGCACGCGCCGGTGTACTGGTTTCAAGCCGTCTCGCACATCTGGCAACGCTCTGGATACGATGACCGACATCGAATAATCGATGTAGGCGGTCTTCATTTCTTTTTCTAAACTAATCGGTAGGATTCGTGTTCCGGATGCCATGCAAAAGCTGTTGAATTTGGAAGTGCAAAGATAGTAAACCGCACCCCTTTCCTCAGTGTTTACCAATCCTTTCCTGTACTGTTGTGTTCTTTTTCTGATTTTTGCACTCACATGGCAAAGAAGACCGTTAAACCCTACCTCGACCAACCCGGTTCCAAGAAGGAACAGGTGACCCACATGTTCAATCGGATATCCGGTAGTTACGACCTGTTGAACAGGATGTTATCTCTGGGAATTGACGTTCGCTGGAGGAATGTTCTGGTGAAGAAACTCAAGGCTGGTCATCCAGGCTCCGTCTTGGATGTCGCGACCGGAACGGCGGATCTGGCGATCGCCATTGCCAGGGCCATTCCATCTGCCCGGGTGACCGGAATGGACATTGCAGCTGAAATGCTGGAGATCGGCCGAAAAAAAACCAGGGATCAGGGGCTGGAATCACAGGTGACCCTGGAGGTCGGTGATGCGGAGAACCTCCCCTACCCCGATGATTCCTTTGATGCCATCACGGTTGCATTCGGGGTCCGTAATTTTGAGGACCTCGAACGTGGCATCTCGGAAATGAGCCGGGTGCTCAAACCAGGTGGCAGGTTATTTGTACTGGAGTTTTCTCAACCGAAGGGGTGGCTGTTCAGACCTGCATTTCAATTGTATTTCAAATACTTACTACCCCTGATCGGACGTTTAACCAGCAAAGATGGCCGAGCCTACCAATATCTCTTTGAATCCGTACAAGCCTTTCCTGAAGGTGAAACATTCCTGGAGATCATGCGTATGCAAGGGTTTGGACAGACTTCAGTGACTACTTTAACATTCGGTACATGTTCCATATACGAAGGACTACGCTGATCAGCAGCCTCTTCCTGATCGCGTTTTCCGTTTCGACCTCAGCCCAACGAGGCAACTACAACTACCTGGACTTTGAGAACAAGCCCTACTATTTTGGTATTGTACTCGCTTACAACAACTCGGATTACAAAGTCTCCCAATCCAAAAACTTTTTGCTGAATGACAGTATTCGGATCGCTGAGTCTTTGCGTGGAGTTGGATTCAATCTGGGTGGGATTGTCAATCTCAAGATCGGGCAATACTTCGATTTCCGTACACAGCCTACCCTCTCCTTTGCTGAACGAAAGCTCTTCTACAAGTCGCCAGATGATATCCGGGCGCCCTATACACGTCGGATCCAATCAGTATTATTTGAAATACCCTTTCATATCCGGTTCAAATCGGAACCGTATAACGACAAGCGATTCTTCCTGGTGACGGGTGTCAAATATGGGATCGATGTGGCCAATGACTCCAGGTCAAGGGATTCGGCTGAGCTTGTCAAAATTGCCCCGTCAGATTTTATGTTTGAAGTGGGCGCAGGGGTCCAGATATTCTTTCCCTATTTTATTTTTTCCCCGGAAATCAAGTATTCCCACGGATTGGGCAATGTCATGGTGATCGACCCCAGTCTGCCCCAGTCCAATGTGATCGATCGTCTCACTTCCAGATCCGTTACGCTGTCCTTTCATTTTGAGGGATAAGCCATTCATTCCCATATGGATGAATAGACAGGACATGACGGATCATGTCTGGAAAGAAGTGGCTGAAGTCGGATTCAAGACCGTCGTCCTGTTCCTGCAGGTGTTCCAGTGCGTTCAGGAGGATCTCCGGCCGGCTGGCCCGATGTGCCATTCGGCGGAAAACATTGCCGATGCCCGGCGCTGAGCGATAGGTGCTCAGCCATTGATGTTCGATCATGGAATTTACCCGTTTTTGCAGGGCAGGCGGTACGGCATCCAGGTGGATGGCCAGATGCCGGTAAATATATTCGGCCATTTCATCCAGTCCCACCCGGGCATACGATGCCCAATTTCGAACTAACAAGTAGTCATAGTAGATGTCCACGCTGACCGGGGCATATTTGCGTTGCTTTTTCCGGATGCGGGCCGTGCTTTTTCGGACATCTTCATGGCCATCGGTGAAGACATCGATGGAGCGATGCAGGGTAACCCCTTCCAGAATGTCTGATGGCAGGTCCTCGGTCTGGTCAGGTGAAATCATATCTGCCAGGAAATTCCCCAGGGCAAGCTGGGGATGTGGACCGGATAAGAGCAGATGTGCGAGATAGTTCAAGGGGGTAGTTCTTTCGCTGAATAAAGGCCTATCTTTGCGGCTTCCAAAAAAAATCAGTTCATGGGACTCAAATGTGGGATTGTCGGCCTGCCGAATGTGGGCAAATCTACTCTATTTAATGCGTTGACCTCCGCAAAAGCATTGGCAGCCAATTATCCATTTGCCACAAAGGAGCCCAATATCGGGATGATCACGGTGCCCGATCCGCGCCTGGAGGAACTGGCCAAGTTGATCAATCCCAAGGCTGTCCTGCCGACCAATATCGAGATCGTCGATATTGCCGGACTGATCAAGGGGGCTTCCAAGGGTGAAGGCCTGGGCAACCAGTTCCTGGCCAATATTCGGGAAGTGGATGCCATTATCCATGTCGTTCGCTGTTTTGACAATGACAATGTCGTGCACGTCGACGGCCAGATCAATCCTGTTCGCGACAAGGAGATCATCGACACGGAGCTCCTGTTGAAGGACCTGGAGACTGTGGAAAAGCGACTGGACCGTTTGCGTAAGCTTGCAAAAAGTGGCAGCAAGGCAGATGTGGCACTGGTGGCGATCGCCGAAGAGATAGTCAGGCACCTGGAAAAAGGCCAGCCTGCCCGGACACTGGAGCTGTCCAAGGAAGGCGATGCGCTGTTGAAGGAGATGTTCCTGTTGACAGACAAGCCCGTGTTGTACGTCTGCAATGTGGAAGAGACCGCAGTCCTGGAAGGGAATGCCCACACCAAAGCGTTCCAGGAGGCTGTTGCGGCGGAAAAGGCGGAGGTCATCCTGATATCGGCAGCCATCGAAGCTGAGATCATAGAATTGGATGACATGGATGAGCGGATGATGTTCCTGGAAGAAATGGGACTATCCGAACCGGGTGTGAACCGGGTGATCCAGGCCTCCTATCATCTGCTGAACCTGATCACCTATTTCACTGCGGGTGAGAAAGAAGTTCGGGCCTGGACGATCACAAGGGGAATGCTCGCGCCGCAGGCAGCCGGCGTCATTCATTCGGACTTCGAAAAGGGATTTATCCGCGCAGAGGTCATTAAATACGACGATTTTATTCGCCTGGGTTCAGAGGCGGCCGTGAAGGAAGCCGGCAAGATGAATGTGGAGGGAAAGGAATATGTCGTTCAGGATGCAGACGTCATGCACTTTCGCTTTAACGTATAGGCCTGAACCTGGTGCCAACAACCTATCGATATTTTTCGCTTTACAAGCCCTTTGGTGTTCTGAGTCAATTTACGCCTGATCACCCGGGACAACTGACCCTGTCCGCTCTGTTTTCTTTTCCTCCGGATGTCTACCCGGTCGGGAGACTGGATAAGGACTCTGAAGGATTGCTTTTGCTGACAAATGATAATCAGCTGAAAACAAGACTTCTAAGTCCCGGAGAAAAGATCCAGAAAACATATTGGGTCCAGGTGGAAGGACAACCGACGCAAGTGGAGCTCAGCCGGCTATCCAGAGAGATGCATATCACGGTGAGGGGAAAAAAAGTGGCACTGCTGCCGGCGGAAGCACGACTCCTTGACAGTCCAGATCTGCCTCCCCGCAACCCGCCGATCAGGGTGCGAAAGGAGATTCCGGATCAATGGGTGGAGATCATCATTCGGGAAGGAAAGAACCGCCAGGTTCGCAAAATGATGGCTGCCATCGGTTTTCCCGTATTAAGGCTTGTGCGCACTGGAATCGGCAGTTTTTCAATGAGTCACCAGATACCGGGAGACGTCATGGAATGGTCGGGTGCGGAACTGAAGCGCCTGCTCGGCGTGTGATCATTCAACTACCGATACAGGACAGATTTCACAGCCTGGATCACTTTTTCGGGATTGGGCATCCAGGCGTCCACCAAAGTCGGGGCATAGGGCAGAGATGTATCCGCACTGTTCACCCGGACCACCGGCGCATCCAGATAGTCAAACGCATGGCGTTGGATAGCATAGGCGACCTCCGATGAAATAGACGCAAACGGCCAGGATTCATCCACGACCACCATTCGGTTGGTCTTCTTCACCGATTGGATGAGGGTGGCATAATCCATGGGGCGGATGGTTCTCAGATCGATGACCTCAGCACTGATATTCTCTTTGGCGAGTTCCTGGGCAGCCAACAGGGCCGTCCAGATCATCTTGTTGTATGTGACGATGGTGACATCGGTCCCGGTCCTACGGATTGCGGCTTTGCCGATCTCCACGGTATAATCCTCATCTGGGCCGGGGATGGCACCCTCTGTCGGGATCTGGGTGTGTGCAAAGGAATAATGGCGGTCACCTCCGGGTGTGGTATCCATTTCCATAGCATAGAACACTTCTGATTCCATGATACAGACAGGATCATTGTCCCGGATAGCTGTCTTCATTAACCCTTTGGCATCCAGGGGATCCACACAGGAGATCACTTTCAGACCAGGGGTGTTTCCCAACCAGCTTTCAAAGGTCTGGGAATGCTGTTGTGCCAATTGGCCTGCAGCGCCGGACGGTCCTCGGAAAACGATGGGACAAGCGAAATCACCACCAGATTGGGACAGCGTTTTTGCCGCATTGTTGACGATCTGGTCAAAGGCCAGAACAGCAAAGTTCCAGGTCATGAATTCGACGATAGGGCGTAGACCATTCATGGCGGCTCCTACTCCGATGCCCGCAAACCCCAGCTCTGCGATAGGTGTATCGATGACACGCTTGGCACCGAATTCATCGAGCATGCCCTTACTGACCTTATAAGCACCATTGTATTCAGCAACCTCCTCCCCCATCAGGAAGACAGACTCATCGCGACGCATTTCTTCGGTCATCGCATCTCTTAAGGCATCCCTCAGTGAAAGGCTCGTTCCCATAGTTGTGTGACTTGTGGCAGCAAAAGTACAAACGGTGAACAGAAGAAGTTGTTTTCACGTTCACTTTTCCAGGTTTGGAAGAATCAAAGGGAAAACAATATCTTTGTTTGAAATATTCAGACCATCGGTATCGTTACCGATTTGAATTATAAACACCTCCATCATGTTGAAGAAAAAAGGATTTGGAGCTGCACGCTCTCTCGCACTACTTGGTCTGGTTTTTCTGGTCTCTTCCTGCAACCGTGGGAATGGTTGCCCCAATAATTTCCGAGTGGATATCCAATGGGATTCACTCCTCCAAACCATCGCTTCCCTCTTCTAACCGCAGATGGAGTGGGCAGTGCTGACAAGTGAAGATGATTGGCAGCAGATCCTGATTCGATCAGAACGACAACCTGTCCTGCTCTTCAAACACAGTTCGCGGTGTTCCCTGAGTTCTATTGTCAAGCACAGACTGGATGATTTTGATTGGCCTTCAAGTACGGAAGGCTGGTTTCTGGATGTGATCCGATACAGATCACTCTCCCAACAGATCGCCCGGGAACTCAACGTGATCCATGAATCTCCCCAGGTATTGATCATCCAGGCAGGTGCCTGTGAATGGGATGAAGATCATCTGGAGATCCATGCACATGAGGTGAACTCGGCTCTTCTGTCCTTCCCGGTTGACGGATCATGAGGTTCAAGGTTCAACTGACAGAAGATGGTTCACACACCGTTCACAGTCAGCAATACGGAACTACGTTTCATTCACATTTCGGTGCCATCCAGGAGTCGCAGGTCGTTTTCATACGGGCTGGTTTGCAATATTTCCTGCAGCAACAGATCCTGCCCCCGGATACGCCGATCCGGATCGTGGAGATGGGGCTCGGCACGGGCCTCAATACCTGGTTGAGCTTGATCGAGTCTTTGGATCAGGAATGTTCCATTGAGTACACTGCCCTGGAAAAACATCCCCTGCCCCTGCACCTTGTGGACACCCTCAACTTTCCTGCAATCCACCGTCCGGAGATGGAGGTCTCCTTTCGGGCGATCCATGAGGCTGCAATTGGTGAGACGAGCATGTTATTACCTCATTTTCAGTTACACAAGCTGAACCTGGATGCCACCAACTGGCATCCGGGCCCGGAGAGATATCACATCGTCTACTATGATGCGTTCGGTCCCGCTACACAACCTGAACTCTGGTCAGCCTCCACGCTTTCAGCCTTTGTTGAAGCACTGCTTCCAGGAGGAATCTTTGTCACGTATTGTGCAAAGGGGGAAGTGCGAAGAACCCTGGATCGGCTTGGTCTTTCCATGGAACGACTGCCAGGTCCGCCGGGCAAACGGGAGATGTTGAGAGGGACAAAGCGATAAGGCAAGATTGGTGGCTTTCTCTTTTTAGTATCTTCCGGCAAAATCGGGATATGAAGAGAATGGCACTCCATTGGAAAATATTACTCGGTATCGTAGTGGGTATCCTCCTCGGTGCCCTCCTCCCCTATTTTCAGGGGTTTCGCGTGGGCAACCTCTTTGCCTTTCCCGATGGTAAGACCCTGGTGATCGACTGGATCAAGCCCTTCGGGACCATCTTCATCAATCTATTGAAGCTGATCGCCATCCCGCTGATCATCACATCACTGATCACCGGTGTCGCTAACCTGAAGGATATCAGCAAGTTCAGTCGAATCGGCTTCCGCACGATCGGACTGTATCTCTTTACAACGTTTGTCGCCACTTCACTGGGCCTGATGATTGTCAACCTGGTCAAACCTTCCCGGTCATTGAGCGCAGAGACCAAGGAGGAGCTGATGGCCCTGTATTCAACGGATGCAAGTGGCAAGATAGAAGCAGCATTCCAGGCAAAAGAAACCGGTCCGTTGCAACCGTTGATCGACATTGTGCCGGGCAACATATTTGAAGCATTGAGTCAAAATGGCAATATGCTTCAGGTCATCTTTTTTGTCATCTTTCTCGGTATCGGCCTCATTCTGATCAAGGAAGAAGATGCCAGGCCGGTCGTTTCATTTTTCCATTCCCTGAACGAGGTCATCATGAAGCTGGTCGACCTGATCATGTTGTCCGCACCCATTGGTGTACTGGCTTTGATGGCCTCCCTGGTAGTGGAATCACCCAACATGGAATTGTTCAGGGCCCTGATCATGTACTCAATAACGGTTGCAGCCGGTCTGTTGATCCTGATCTTCGGCTTTTATCCGTTGATGGTCAAGATATTTACCAAGCGCAGCTATGCTTCCTTTATCCAGGGAATTGCACCGGCTCAGCTGCTGGCCTTCTCTACCAGTTCCAGTGCCGCTACCCTGCCGGTCACCATGGAGCGGGTTCAGGAACATCTGGGGGTCGATGAAGAGGTGGCCAGTTTTGTGCTCCCGGTAGGCGCGACGATCAATATGGATGGCACCAGTCTTTACCAGGCAGTGGCAGCGGTTTTTATTGCGAATACGCTGGGCATGGAATTGACATTCGGGCAGCAATTGACCGTGATCATGACGGCCACCCTGGCATCGATCGGTTCTGCCGCTGTGCCCGGAGCCGGAATGGTGATGCTCGTGATCGTCTTGAGCGCCATTGGTGTGCCTGAAGCCGGTCTGGCCCTTATCTTTGCAGTCGATCGTCCCTTGGATATGATCCGCACCGTGGCCAATGTCACCAGTGATTCGTCCGTAGCGATGATCGTAGGAAAATCACTGGGAATGTTACATGACCCTGTGGAGAAGAAATGGGACGATCATTACAAGCGGAACGAAACCCAAGACGTCTGACCTCATTTTCATTTATTATGCCGAATCGCACAACTTCCACCCTCCTGTCCATCAGCCTCGTGATCGCGGCTGTCCTCTTCTTCACCAGGGATACGAACAATGGTTCGAATTATCCTGCGCCTACCGATGGACAGACGACTGTTCGGATCGAAGGTGAGACCGGTCATGAACGGGCGAAGCGAGAGGCCTGGTTTGCATTGATGCACCCGACTGCACCTGGTGTGGACTGGAGAAGTCTGGAATACCAGAACCAGCTATCGATGGCCAGGCAGAGAGAGCAGGCCAGGTTGCTTCGAGGCTCCGGTGACCAGGAGATCCTGGCCGACGGACAATTGATCGGCAAGTGGAATGAACGCGGAAGCAAGAACCAGGCAGGATCGGTACAGGCCACTGCATTCGATCCGGAGACGGAAGAGATCTGGGTCATCTCTGCTGGTGGGACCTTGTTCAAAGGATTGCTGGATGGATCGACCTGGGAAGTGATCAACCAGGACTACAAGATGAGCGGCGACCTTTTGCACTTCATCAAGACAGACACCGGGCGGCGCCTGGTGGCGATCATCAATAAGGTCATCCATTATTCTGATGATGATGGAAAAACATGGACGCCTTCCAATGGCCTGAACACCTATGATAATAACTGGGGAGGCCGTCGCTATCCGATCGTGCTGGATGATTCATTGCAGACCATCTATTACCTCGTAGAGGAATGGCTGCCAGGCCCCTGGAAGGATGATGTGGGCATCTATCGATCCACGGATCATGGTGTCAATTTTGAGAAGGTCATTGCCTTTGGTGACAAGGAATTGAACAATTACTGCCTGACCCGGATCAAGGGCACCCAGACTGTGGCCATGCTGAAGAAGGCAGATACAAAGGTCACGGAGATCTACCATCTGGATCCGGTGACCGGCATTCCTCAGCTTGCCGGAAAAACGACAAACCTGGGTCTTGGACCTGAACGTGCCAACCTGGAAGCCCTGCGTGTGGATACGGTGACGACCTACTATATGTATTCCTCCAATGATGATCTGTTTGTGTCGACCAATCACGGGATGGACTGGACCTATATCTCCTCTTTTGAGAAGAATCCCTGGGGTGTCGGCATGTTTGTCAGTGAAACCAATCCCGATTTCATGATGATGGGTGAAGTGGAATGCCACCGAAGCCTGGATGGCGGGATGACCTGGCAGGTCTTCAACAAATGGTGGGAATATTATGATGATGTCGAGGGTGCTTTGCATGCGGACATGATGTACTTCGCCGAATACAAAAAGAAGGATGGTACTCCTTTCTTCCTGATCAGCAATCACGGAGGATTGAATGTGACCTATGATGGTGCGACGTTTGACAACCTAGGGCTGGATGGCCTGAATGTAGGTCAGTTTTATGATGTGGTTACTGACCCGATCGATGAACTCTACATCTATGCCGGATCCCAGGATCAGGGATTTCAGCGAGGTCTGGATCTGTGGGAGGGCGATGTCCTGGATTTTGATCAGGCCATTTCGGGTGATTATGGCCATATGGTCTTCACGGGGAATGGTCAACACTTGTGGATGGTTTATCCGGGAGGCTGGGTCTCTTTTTGGGATTATCCAGTCAGTGGAGGGGTCACAGCGGGATATACCGTGGATTCGGATGATGAAAGTGTCTGGATACCGCCATTGGTTGCTGATCCAGACCCATCGAAAAATGTTGTTTTCATGGCGGGCGGCGCCCTGGATGGTGGAGAGGGTTCCTATATCCTGAGGTTGGAAGTGGTCAACTTTGAAATCAAGACACAACAGCTTCCATTTGACTTTAAGGACTATTCTGGTGGCGAAGTCAGTGTCCTGGCGTTTTCCCCCTTTGATCCCAATGTAATGTATGCGGCTACTACGAATGGATATTTCTTCACCTCGCAGGATAAAGGCCAGACGTGGGAGCAAAGTTTGAGTACTGTTCCCGGTGGTCAGTATCTCTACGGTGCAGCCATTCTGCCATCCAAAACGGATACCGGTACCATTTACTTTGGTGGATCGGGATATAGCGGACCTGCCATGCTGATCTCGGAAGATGGAGGCAAGACCTTTACCTCCATGAATGAGGGACTCCCCCCTACCCTGGTGTTGGACCTGGCGGCGAATGATGATGAGAGTCTCCTCTTTGCAGCGACCGAGACCGGACCTTTTGTGTTCGTCAAGGCAGAACAGAAGTGGCACTCAATGATGGGTGTGGCCGCTCCTGTCCAGACCTATTGGAGTGTGGAATTCCTGCCGCTTCAGCAAATAGTGCGATTCGGGACCTATGGCAGAGGGGTGTGGGACTTCGCCATTGAGGAAGTGGTCCCTGTCCGGGATCCCATCGCTCGGAATCAGGTCAGAGAACTTCGGATCCATCCAAATCCGGTCTCGGGTCAGGCGATCACGGCAAACATGGCCCACCTGCCGCAGGGTGAGGTGTCATGGATGATCAGGGATCTGTCCGGCCAGATCATTTCTCGTGGAAGGAAGAGTGCTGGAAATGGTATGGATCTAACCCTGTCTTTGCCCGATCAGCTGCCAGCAGGTTGTTATCTGTTGTCGACGGAGCACCTGGATCAACTCCGGATTGGAAAGTGGATCAAAATGGACTGAACCAATCCAGGATGACGCTATTTTAATGTCCAGTTATTGAGCCGTCAGCCATAGTCAGTAAATCAGCTGTTTTGTCATGGCAGCATGTGGGATTCCGACCTCTATGAAAGGTTCAGAACAAATGGAATACCCCAGATCCAGATAGAATGGGATGGCAGTTTCCCTGGCATGCAGGCTCATGGTGCGGATGTCCTTCCGGATGGCAAGCATTTCTGAACAATGGACGAGGTGCTTGCCGATGCCCTGCCCCTGCTCCGATTGCCGGACAGCCACCTGCCGCATCTTCCAGGTATTTTCGGGTAGCTTTTTCAATACCAGACAGCCCAGGAGCTGATCATATGCGGTGAAGTCTCCCAAATGAAAGGAGTCCCATTCGGAACGCAGATCTGCGGCGGTA
>JAUIEA010000209.1 GCA_030429045.1 Bacteroidia bacterium
GGGTGTCGAGCTGGACGGATTGGTGCCGGCCACCCACTTTGGCGGTGTCCGCTACCAGGATCCGCTCCCTGTTGCCGAGCGGACGGCGCAGCATCTGAAGAGGCAGGGCTGTCATCTGGTCATCTGTCTCAGTCATTTGGGCTATGAATATCCGGACAGCCGCATTTCGGATGTCGTCCTCGCTGAAAAAAGTCGTCATATCGACATCATTCTCGGGGGGCATACCCACACCTTCCTGGAGGAGCCGACGGTCGTTCGCAATGCGATCGGGGAAGCGGTCTACATCGGTCAGGTGGGATGGGCCGGAGTGGTCCTGGGACGGATGGATATCTGGTTCGAAAAGAACTACAAAACCAAATGCGTCACCTGTTCGCCAACCACAATTGGAGAGATAAGAATTTGATCTTCAGGTCATTACTCGTTACGTTCAAAAGTGATTCTTCGCCTCAACCGGGGTAAGCGGGTGAGGGTCAGTGCCCAGTAATGATCCTGCTAATTTTTTAATTTTTTCTCTCTTTTTTCGTTCCGTTTGAGCCCACTTTTTGCCATTTTTGCAATCCTTCCTCACCTACCGTATTGCTGCACGGTGGAGGAGAAAACAGAGGCTCCGCGATTTATCGATGGTGTTTTTTATTCTTCCCAGGGAAGGGCTGAATTGTATTGTACCAAACGAACCGAATCAGAGAAAACATGACCAAGGACCGCTATACGGTATGGGATAATTGTCTCCGTACGATTAAGAGTAGTATTGCTGCCCAGAGTTATAAGACGTGGTTCGAACCCATTAAGCCGGTCAATCTAGAGGACTCCATTCTCACCATTCAGGTCCCCAACAAGTTTTTTTATGAGTGGCTGGAGGAACATTATGTCGGTCTGCTCAAGGCGACCATCCAGAAAGAGTTGGGCGAACAGGCCAAACTGGAATACCAGATCCTGATGGGTCCCGCCTCCGGCGAACGGAAGCAGAACAATGGCACAAATGGCCATTACCAGAGTGATTCCTCCCTGGGCTTCATGCCTGATGCGTTTATGAATCCATTTGTGATCCCCGGCATCAAGCAGGTCCGGGTCGATCCACATCTCAACCGCAACTATACCTTCGACAATTTCATCGAAGGGGACTGTAACAAGCTGGGGCGATCCGCCGGTATGGCTGTCGCGAAGAAGCCCGGCGGTACGGCCTTCAATCCACTGGTGATCTACGGGCAGGTCGGACTGGGCAAGACCCACCTGGCCCAGGCCATCGGCAATGAGGTGGTCAAGACCAACAAGAACAAGAATGTCCTGTACGGGACGACGGAGTCGTTTACCAATCAGATCATCCAGGCGATCAAGAACAACGCCATCAACGAATTTGTCGCCTACTACCAGAATATCGACATCCTGATCCTGGATGACATCCAGTTTCTGGCCAACAAGGTGAAGACCCAGGAGATCTTCTTCCATATTTTCAATCACCTGCACCAGAGCGGGCATCAGATCATTCTGACCTCCGACCGTCCGCCGCGTGATCTGGAAGGCATGGAAGAGCGGTTGATCTCCCGTTTCAAGTGGGGGCTGACCACCGATCTGCAGGCGCCGGACCTGGAAACCCGGATGGCCATCCTGGAAGAGAAGATGCATAAGGATGGCATTGACCTGCCGCGGGATGTGGTGGAATATGTCTGCTATAATATCAAGGACAACGTCCGGGAGCTGGAAGGGGTGTTGAACTCCATTGCGGCCCAGGCTTCACTGAACCAGCGGACCATTGATGTCGATCTGGCACGTGAGGTGGTGCGCAAGTTTGTGAAGGAGGCACAGCGTGAGCTGACGCTGGACCATATCCAGAACCAGGTAGCGGATCATTACAATATCCCGGTAGACAAGCTGAAGGCGAAGACTCGGAAGCGGCCGATCGTGATCGCTCGACAATTGTCTATGTTCCTGGCCAAGAGCTTGACGAACAAGTCATTAAAAACGATCGGTGAGATGTTTGGGGGGCGGGATCACAGTACGGTGATCTATTCTTGCCGGGCGGTACAGGATATGATGGACACGGATCGGGAGTTTCGATTGACGGTAGAAGGTCTGGAGAAACAACTTTCTATGGCTTCTTGAGCAAATTCATTTGACTTTTGCCGGTGGGTTTCATTATCTTTGCAGTCGCTTAAACGAAAGTGGCATATTTTTAGCCTAAAGGTGAGATGGGTGAGTGGCTTAAACCACCGGTTTGCTAAACCGACGTACTGTAACAGGTACCGCGGGTTCGAATCCCGCTCTCACCGCAACAGTCCGCCACGGATCTTTCGTCAGCGGCATTTTTTCGGGGTGTAGCGCAGCCCGGTAGCGCACCTGCTTTGGGAGCAGGGGGTCCCAGGTTCAAATCCTGGTACCCCGACAAATTAAGGAGTCATCACGCAGTGATGGCTCCTTTCTTGTTTGCGTAATCTGCTCCCGATTTATACCACAACGTAGCCCGGTAGCGCATCCCGCCGTCAGGCGGGAGGGTCCCAGGTTCAAATCCTGGTACCCCGACAAATTAAGGAGTCATCACGCAGTGATGGCTCCTTTTTAATTTCTGCGAGACGAAATCTTAAGGTTTACCACACCCCAGCCCGGTAGCGCATCCCGCTGGTAAGCGGGAGGGTCCCAGGTTCAAATCCTGGTACCCCGACAAATTGAAGGAGTCATCACGCAGTGATGGCTCCTTTTTTATTTCGGCAAGGTCCACACATCCTTCCATCAATAAGGCTGGTGGAAATACATCCTATCCGGCTCTCAATCCAGCGGATTACGACATTCGAAGAGACTCCCAAATATGCAGGTAACATAAACGTGTTCGAAGTACTACCCCTCGTGCTTCACCTTGAACCCCTTCACCATCCAGGACTTCGCCAGGATCAGGGCGATCGGACTGATCATGGCAATGCCGCCGTAGATCAGCCACATCTCTTCCGTATTCAGGCCCTCGATCGGTGTGTCGTCCGGGCAGTAGCTCATCAAGAACCAGGCGCTCCTATCCTGAACTGGCTTGTAAGAGAGGCCAATTGGTCAAATATTATTTTACCAACTAGCCTTATCTCGAATCATTCTATTTAATAAAAGGTCGTAATAAAAATATTAAAATGTCATATGCTATTTGTGCCCTAATTTTATAAATCTGACATTACCTGACTGACTTTTCTGGAGAAAAGCATGCTTTGCTCCTGCACCCATACTGACCTAACCTGTTGGTCAGCAAGCACAAATACACCATTTAACCCCTAAACTACTTCACTATAAAAACGAAATCGCTTTTATTCCTTCTCATTTCAGTCGCCGTATTCTCATGCAAGAAAGACGATGATGGTCCAACCGAAAAAGCTGTAACTGGCGTTATTAATTACAACTCAGATCCTTCAGCCACAATACAATGCGATTGTGCCCCCTACGCTATTGGCGGTCCATTTTCAGGAACAGGCACGCTGACAAACCTCGGCGAAATGACCTCTGAAACCGCTCCCTGTGTCAGTGACTTGCCAGATGGATTCGCTGTTCATAGTCAGTGCGGAACCTTTATTGATGCCGATGGTGATGCACTTGCCGTCGACATTGCCCCCTATGAATTGCATGTTAATGCTACATTCTCCGCATTGGAAGGCATGACGACTGGCACAGTTAATGGAGGCACCGGCAAATTTAAGGATGCCACTGGCTCCCTTACGTTTTCTAACAGTCAGGACCTGGCGACGGGTGTCGTTGCGACCTCTTATGATGGTACAGTCAAATTCTAAGCTCTGTCCAGGTCGCTATACATAAAGTAGAGGCCTTTTCTAGATTTTGGAGGATCACATCTGGTTGCAAAAACAACCTGTGTGACCCTCCTTTTTTATGCCCCTCCTTCAACCTGTCGGGATCAGTAACAAGTGAATACTCCGCATGGCATGCTTTACCCCATAGCTGTCCGGCCTGAATTACGAAGGGACAAGAATGAACGGATACCACTGATTTCAGTATCGGAATGACTCCCCTC
>JAUIEA010000050.1 GCA_030429045.1 Bacteroidia bacterium
CAGATAACGGACCCCGGCCATCTTGAAGGCACGTTGCAAGCCGAAGACCCCTTCCGAGCCACGAATATCCCCCAGGCCGGTTTCACAGGCTGACAGGGCCACTAATTCCGTATTGGTAAGGTTGAGCTGGCTGATCTCGAATGCCGTGAGGATTCCATCCTCAAATCCGGGTAACTGGACGCCTTCTTTCCAGGCTTTGTTCGCACCGGCCAGCAGGATGCCCGACCGCAACAAGGGCTGGTCGTTGACGGGCATGTCAGGTTTGGTTTCAGATGAATCCGCTGCTGGAGTTGAATCCGGAAAAAAGAAACCATGAGTGGCTAGATGAATGGTCGTGGGAGAGGCAGTCTCCGTCCCGATCCGCTTGAAGGCTTCTTCCGTGGCTTCAAAGCCGCTGGAAAACTGCGATTGGAAGCCATGGGTGGTCAAAAGGGTATTGACCTTGTCACCTTCTTTCTGGGTCCATTTCAGGAATTGCCAACCACTCCGGCCTGAGCGATCGCTGCGAGTGACGGGAAAAGCTACGGCAGATGAACCGCGCTGACGGTCCTCGATGGAGATGCCCAGGGCACGAACGGCATGGTCGATGGCTGTGCTGTCAAAGTCATAGTAAACACCGCCGAAGACCATAGCACTGTTCTTCAGAACCTGCACTTCCGTTGCCCGGCTGGCCAGCAGACGAGTACTGGACAGGACCTGCAGGTGATACCGATCTGACACGGTACGCTCTTCATCCAGTGCGATGGCCCCCAGGTTGAGGCGATGAAGGAGCCCGGCAGGTGACACATACAATGTGGTCGCCTCGGACAACTCGGACATAATCGGCTGCCAGATCATTTCGTACAGGCCGGGATGAGGCTCTTCGTCGGGCGACAGCCCACGGTCTGACATACCATACAGGGCATCGACATAGTCCGCCCGTCGGTCAGTGTGCCCCTCCAGTAATTGCTCCATTTGCTCTTCATCAAACAGGGGCACCACCTGAACATGGTCAGCCTGAGGCGAAAGGATCAACGCCGCATAGCGCATGTGCGGGGTCTTGTCGGGGTCTTCGGAAGGGAAATGGATGAATTCTATGGCCTGTTCACCCGGCTTTAGCGCCGATCGAATGTCCTGGACCGTCACTCGACTGGCAGACAGGTCCTGACGGAAGGTTGCCGAAAGCCGGGCCAGTTGCTTTTCCAGGCGGTCCTGCTCATCCAGCATCTGTTCGATGCCGGCCCGCTCATCAACGGGCAATTCGTACTGCACGGCCAGTTGATTGCGCAATCGGAGGAGATCACTGAAGATCCGGACGGCTGAGGAATCCTGTTGCTGCAGGACATACTCCATGGTACTGATCCCGGAACGCAGGTGCAGCCCCTTGATCAGCAGGACCAGATCATAAAGCATATCGTGCATGACCGGGGAGAACATGGTCATGCCCACCGTTTGCAGAAGTGCAACCTCATCGGCGATTTTGGTACGGATGAAGGTTTCCTTCTCCCGTTCAGAAAGAAAGCTGAAGGCCACCCGGATCTGGTGGTGTACATTGGCATACAGATCCAGGGCATAGGGAGTCACCTTGTCCTGCTCGCCGGTACGCAGATACAGGTGGATCAGGTTGGACAGGCTTTGTGCATATTCCTGATGCAGTTTTCCCAATCGCTTTTCCCGGATAGTCAGGACCTGAAGGTTCAACTCCTCGGCCTGCGCCAGGCGGTCGGTATTTGCATACACATTGGCCAGGTTGTGGAGGCCATTGAGGTAGTAGGGATGTTCCCGATTCTGCAGTTTGTCTTCAAAGACCGATCGAGCTTCCAGCAGCAGGGGTTCAGCCTCCTGATTCCTGTCCATGTCGAGGTACAGCAAACCCAGGTTGATCAACACGGCGGCATAGTCCAGATGATCCTCACCTATCAGGGCTTTGGACAGGGTCAGCGACTGTCGAAAGAGTGGCTCCGCCTTTTCATACGCCTGATCTTGCCAATAGAGGATACCCAGATTCTGGATTATCGCGAGATAGGTAGGATCTTCTTTGGTCTGCAGGGTTTGTTCGCAGACCTCCATGGCTTCGATATAGAGTTGCTCGGCCTTTCGGCTATCCCCGATATCGATATACAGCAAACCCAGATTGACCGTGGCGTTTACATAGAACATCGTTTCCCGACCCATACTCTCTGCGATCATCAGCACGACTTCTGACAATTCCATTTCAGCACGATCCAGGTGGCCGTTGACCCGATAGAGTATCCCCAGGTTCATCCTGTCATTGATCACTTCTACACTTTGTTTTCCCCACAGGTTTTCCGCCAGTGGTATGGCTTCTTCCATGGTCTGTTGAGCGGCCAGGTAGTTGCCCGCCTGATAGGCGCCATCCAGGAGGTATAGCAAATTGAACAGATAGGCCGGGTGGGTTGAGCCGACCGATTGTTTCAGGATGTCCTGCGATCGATTGCAGGCATCCTCCATCTGGTGATAGTCGCCCCTGACCAGCATAACCCTTCCTTCCACATTCAGGAGTTCGGCATAGAGGACGGATGTTGCCCCGAAAGTCTTAAGACAAATCTCCTCTGCTTGTTTTATGATCATCAGGGCCGTATCGATCTGCTCCTGCTCGATCCGGGCATGCGTTTCATTTTTCAGGCTGTCCAGCAGGTGACGAGTTGCCAGAGAATCCATCTCCTGTCCGGAGAGTGTTATCCAGCTGGCAAGTCCAAAAAGGCAGAGCAGCCATCGTCCGTAGCGGAATTGAGAAATGTACACCATTAAAACAGATTGAGTGAAGAAGTGATCGGGGATCTGCACCGTGAACAAAAAACTCCTTCCAAAGATAATCTGCCTAAGGCAACATAGGAGCTACCCTGTTTACCGTAGCTCTAAGTATGTGCAATCTGTTAATGAAGGAAAACCAATGATGATATCATGATCAATGGATTCCTTGTTGGCTTACCATAGGGTCCCATATATTGTCTTTCCCCATTCATATATCGGTCGAATGAAAAGAGAAAAGTGATCCTAAGTATCTGATTTTATTTCACTTAGATTATACCCTGGCTCATCAATTCATCCATAACTACAGGCCAGGAGGTGAAGAAAACCAACAATTAATTACACATGTTTATAATTGATTGGTTTTACAGTGACTAATACGTAATTACGCACAATATTATGTTCATTGTAAAATTTTACATCTCACGATATTGGATACCTTATATGAAACACTGATGATTATGAACTACCTATCTCAGGTTTCTTCTCAGTAACACTACTCCTTCACAAACACTGCCTGATATACCCTCTCATCATCCTTCAGCATCAACAGATACGCCCCAGGCTGCAGAAGGGGCACTTGGGTCTTATTGTATCCAGCCGGCAATCTATCCCGAATGACACCCTGCAAGTTTTAATCGCTTCTGGTCTTACCCTTTTCGGGAGGGCTGTCCTAAATGGCTTATCTCCTGATACAACGACACTGAACCTTTAATAATTTACTGGGGCCAAACAAATCCCCATACTGCTTGCCACTTTCAAACTCATGAGCCCAGGGATAGTAAAAATTATACTCAGAAGAACTCAACCACCACCCAACTGATATTTGACCGCTGCCATTTGGTCCGAGTTGCTGGTATATCGCATTAAGCTCACCTGCGGCAGGAAGGTACCAGTCATCAAAGCCATAAGCCTCCAGATCGGCACAGAGTTTGGCGGCGTAGAGCGTACCACCATTGGATTTCAATTGGTCCACGATCTTTGTTGTATTGGCCTCGCCATTATAATCCGAATTGGCGGCAGCAACAGTTTTAATATCCTTCAATGCCGCAATATCCCCAAAACCACCCCATCCTACACCGTTAGGAGGATGGTTGTTCACAGGTGAGACGTAAATGGTGTCGCCATTCGCCATTACCACTTTCAGTAGACTTTCAATTTGCGGTGGATCGGGCATAATGTCATCCTCTTTTTTATTACAGCCTGCCATATAAGCCATAAACGTGAGAAGGATGATAAGTGTGAAGTGATTCATAATCATCCACATTTTGGTAAGAGATCTCAAACACATCCCAAAAAGAGACTATTTACATAGAGTCAATATCCATTTCAATCCAAGGTATCAAAATAATTTACCCAGTCAAATGATCAATATCAGTTAGCATGCAATATGGGCCCTCTCAACACCTACAATCCAATATCATCCCCCCACATACAAATTGATGATGACACTGCCGGTCACTCCAGAATCATCCGGGAATGAATCAAAAGGTAGGCAAGGGGAACTATCAGCGAATGCCTGACCCAGTGTGTTGTGATGTCTCAAATACATAAATCGTCTATCTCCGGATACACCGACAATAAATTGAGTAAGGTCCGGTAAACAAATTTCCACTAAACGGATCAGAGTATGAGTTTTTATTCAACGGGCGCTGACCGGTATGACTAACTCCTGAATAAATAGCTCCAGAATACTGTACCCATGCACTGTTACTATCAACTTCAGTAGAACTCCAATGAGAATATCCTGCCTTTATTTGGCCACTACCGTTCGGTCCAATTTTCTTGAACACTTCATTAAGTTCACCAGCTGCAGGTAGGTACCAGTCATCGAAGCCATAGGACACCAGATTTTTGCAGATTTGGGCCGCATAGGATTCACCATTATTGGCTCCCACTTGGGCAACTATGATCTCTGTATTAGCTTCGCCGTCAAAATCCGAAATTGGATCTCCGAAAAATGTAACGTTTGTCAAGTCAATGATATCCGTGCCATAACCACCCCACTGGACTCCCACCTCACCGCCATAACTTGTCGGGTGGACATAAATCACATCGCCATTATCCATCGTCACTTTTAGTAGGCTGTCTAAAGGTTCCTTCTTACAGGAAGCTATCAGGGTGATGATGGTGAGGGCCAGGAGAAGTGGTAAATGATTCATGATCATACATATTCAGTGAAAGAGGAATCTCTACATAGCAAGAATGGCTATTTGCCGCCTAAAGAGATAAATGGCTAAAAATCCCGCACAGCACGAACCTTGTTAATAGCAATCTTAGTTGTGGTGGTCTGAGCACCGTCGTCGAAGTGCTGTTCCCAAGCAAGGTTGCTACCGTACTCCGTAGAACTCCAGTACCAAAAGTTAACAAAATCACCAACAATGTCTTTTTGGTGGTACAAATTAACCAATTCATCTTTTGTTGGCAATCGCCAATCAGTGAATGCTTTTCCCGCCTCACTATGTGGACCATTTTGAGCTAATAAATGAGCGTCCTCCCAGTTACTGGCGCCTTGGTCTATTGTTTCAGCTATTAGACCATGTTGCCCATCGGCAGATACATCAAACACGATTCCACCGCCGAACTCCCTGCCGATATAAAACTCTGGTTTAACTGAGTCCTTGGAACATCCAGAACCTAATAGTATAACCATGTAAGCTAAATAGAGAATTGTATTGCAGTGCCTCATTTTCATGGCGATGGATTTTAAGTAAATCTATACCCCATAAGTCCCATATACTGCAACCAGGTCAGATGATCTTAATCAGCAAGCTAAATGACATTAGTCGCGGTGCCCAGTCCATTTCAACAGAAATGCTAAATCTGCAGAAGGACAAAAGAATAGTGGGTAAGGCATCTCCTCCAAAACAAATTCCCCTTCAGCCCCACATACAAAGGGTTTATTCATAGCACCGCCCCCCCTCAACCCCCAAAAGGAAAACCCAACGCGGCAACCCCAGGGGCCTTCTAATTGTTTTCTATAGTAGTGAGAAGCAATGAGCAAGAGTACGGTCACGCCACCCAGAGTCAACCTAAACCTACTTGGCTTCTGGATAGACTTCACTAAAGGTGTAGATCGAGATGAGCAAGCATCAAACTAAATGTCGTTTCAAGAATGCTCTTCCTGATCCACTCTTCAGGTACTTCTCAAAAGTATAGGCCTGGAACTTATTTGGAAACGCGATGTAAGTCAACAGTTCAACCGGCCGGCGGTATGAAGTGGAAGGAACCTGGCCATTTTGGTGCCGCACCAGTCGGGCATCCAAATTTGCGGTACATCCGGTATAAATCGATCCATCATTACAAGCCAAAATGTACACCTTGTACACAAACACATCAGGTGATATGTCCTTCGACTCCATTATCGAAAATAAGATATCCATGGCTTTTTGGGAAAGGGCATTGGCATTTCCGTTTTCGTCCCTAACTGGCTTCGGCGAGCGAAGCTCTCCTGCGCTTCGCTCAATCACACATGCGGGCGGCGTCCGCCGTAGCTCGCCAACTTCATCGACAAGCTTCTTGTTTAAGGGTCATCCAGATATAGAAATGCTCGCCTTCGCCCTAACGGGCTTCGGCGAGCGAAGCTCTCCTGCGCTTCACTCTAACACACGTGCGGACCGCGTCCGCCGTAGCTCGCCAACTTCATCGACAAGCTTCTTGTTTAAGGGGCGTCCAGATATAGAAATGCTAGCCTGCGCTCCTGCGGAGCTTCGGCGAGCGAAGCTCTCCTGCGCTTCGCTCAATCACACATGCGGACGGCGTCCGCCGTAGCTCGCCAACTTCATCGACAAGCTTCTTGTTTAAGGGTCATCCAGATATAGAAATGCTCGCCTTCGCCCTAACGGGCTTCGGCGAGCGAAGCTCTCCTGCGCTTCGCTCAATCACACATGCGGACGGCGTCCGCCGTAGCTCGCCGTATGCTAGGACAAGGATTGATTAAAACGATTCTCAGTGACTTATAAAGCTCGCCTTCGCCCTAACGGGCTTCGGCGAGCGAAGGCGGAGAAGGAGGGATTCGAACCCCCGGTACCGTCGCCAGTACACCGCATTTCGAGTGCGGCCCATTCGACCACTCTGGCACTTCTCCCAATAGGCGGCAAATGTAAGCCGCATTCCGGAGATTAATAAGAAGAACATACGCTAGAAGACTTCCTATAGAGCATTCTCGCTCTCCTTAACTCCTCGACCCCTCCACTCCATATCTCAAATTCCTAACGCATCTGCTCACGCGTATAAAAGATGAAGTCGGTATAGGGCACCTCCGTCATCGGCCGGATCAACTGGGCGATCTGACCCCGGTGATAGGCCCCGTGTAACAACATATGCTGGAGGATATCCGACTGGCTGCTGCGAAAGGTCGCCCCCTCCGAATTGCGGTATTGCACAACCAGGTTGCCCTGCCTCTGATTGAGGATCAGGGTCATGTCCTCCCGGTTTCGGTCCATCCAGTAATCCCACTTCGTATCGGGGATCTCCTGCCAGACCTCCAGCGGAGACTCCTCCTCCCGAATCCGACTGATCCAGATCCGTTGGGCATTCAGAATATGCGCTGCCAGGACAGAAGCCTTTTCCGGTACATCCGGGATGGCTTTGGTCAGGTTGAAAAGCCGCTTGTTGGCCCAATGATCATAATCAAAATGGTCTTTCAGATCTGTCATGTCGGAAGTTTTGTAATCGCTGGCCTTTCTAACGAAATTTTACGGTGGAAGTTCCACCTCTTCAACATTGGTCAAGACCAATGTTGATGGCCATTAATCTAAATCGAGCTGTCTCTAATTGACCCCTTCTCCTTGCAAAGGAGAGGGGATAGGGAGTGAGGTTATATCCACTGTCCAATCGGCTTAAAAGGCCACAAAATCCAGGAATGACTTGGGAAAGCAAAGGGGAATGGGCGAATAATCTCATAATATTTGGGGGAAGTCACCCTCTCCACTCAAATCTCCATTTCAATCAAAGTTGTCCTGGAATCTGATTCTACCTCATGCTTTTTTATGTTCAACATACATTGCTCGGCAGCTGACCTCCCCGGATGTTAAAAAGCAGCCGGTACAAGGGATTTCATTATTTGTCAGGGTTCCATCTCATCGTCCCAAAGTCTCACAGTCCCAAAGTCTCTCCATCACCCCTTCCCGGCTACAACCACCACAATCTCCCCCCTCACCTTCTCCTGAGCCCCGTAGTATTCGATCAATTCTGCCAGGGTGCCCGGTCGGCTCTCCTCATGCAGCTTGCTGATCTCCCGACACACGGTCGCCTGTCGGTCCGGATCTCCAAATTCAGCCAACTCCCTCAGCAATCGCACCAGTCGGTTGGGACTCTCATAGATGGCAAACGTAAACGGGTGCTCCACCAGCCACTTGATCCGGGTCTGACGTCCCTTCTTATGAGGTAAGAACCCCTCAAAGTGAAACCGGTCGCACGGCAAACCAGAATGGACCAGGGCCGGGATCAACGCCGTTGCCCCGGGTAGACAGGTTACCGAAACTCCGGCCTGATGACAGGCCCGGATCAACAGGTAGCCCGCATCCGATATACCCGGCGTTCCCGCATCCGAGATTATGGCCAGATCTCGACCGGTCTGGAGTTCCTGAACCAATGCATCCACAGACCGATGTTCATTGTGCGCATGGTACGGACGCAATGGCGTGGCGATCTCATAATGGTCAAGGAGTCGACGACTTACCCGGGTATCCTCCGCCAGGATAACATCCACCTCCTTGAGAATGCGAATGGCCCGCAGGGTCATATCTTCCAGATTGCCAACAGGTGTGGGCACCACGTACAACATCAGGGCTTCCTGTTATGGGTGTGATCTAATACTTTGCTTGCCTTCAGGACCGTTCGCCCATACCCCATGAATGACCGCCGTCCTTGCAAACAGGGTCTCCTCATACAGCTGGCAACGAATTTCATCATCAAGGGGTCTTCTTCTTAGGCTAAGGGCACCTCTATCAACCCCACTCAATGACCAAACGAAAATCAATGATAATCTTACCAAAGATAACCTTCGCGATATCCCGAGTGCTCGGGATTGTTTCTCAGTCACATAGCTATGGCTATTCTCCTTTGAAACGCCTCGCCTCGCTTGGTCTTCTTTGGTCTTGGTCTATTTCGGAGGTTAATAGATGTACCCTAAATATACTGGGAAGCAGGTGTTCTGTCGGTTTTCCGACAAAATTGGAAGGATTTGTCGCCCCGCATAACCCAAGCCCCCTTCCCAACGTTATGTCCTTTATCTTCGTCTTTGTCAGGTAACCCGATATGTTTCGAATTCTATTTCTGTTCTCTTCCTTTCTCCTCGCCTGGTCCAGCCTCTATGCCCAGCCGGCCAATGATGATTGTGCAAACCCCATCATGCTGGCGGATGTCACCAATTGGTGTTCCGGATTTGAAGCGTATACCTCTGTTGGCGCAACACCTTCGGGATATGGCGCACCAACCTGCATAGGCGGAGCCCTGCAGGATGTCTGGTTTTCATTTGTCGCAGAGGCCACGGATGTCACCATCGTCATCAACGGAAAGACTGGCGCCGGAAGTGGTGGGAGCCTCACCCTTCCGATTGTCGTTCTCTATTCCGGTACCTGCGGCGGCACCATCAATGAGCTGGAATGTGGCCAGAACAATGTCAACCACATCGTCGAGATCTATAAAGGCGGACTGGTCATCGGACAGACCTACTACATCCGGGTCATGGGTTTCCTCCCGGGAGGAGGCACGTTCGAGCTTTGTATCAACAACTACAATGCGCCGGTGATCCCCACCTCCGACTGTCCCGAGGCCTCCATCCTGTGCGACAAGTCTTCATTTGTCGTACAATCCGTCACCGGGGCTGGTCAGGATATTACCGAACTGGATGACGCCACCTGTTTCAGCAACGGGGCTCCTACGGTCAATAATGAAAGTAATTCCACCTGGTTTACCTGGATCTGTGATCAGGCCGGAACCCTGGAATTCACCCTCACCCCCAACAACCCGGCCGACGATCTGGACTTTGTCCTCTATGAACTGCCCAATGGTATTGCGGACTGCAACAACAAGCAGGTACTCCGCTGCATGGCCTCCGGTGACTTTGTCTTTCCCAGCAAATGCATGGGACCTACCGGATTGAAAGCTGGTGAGAATGATATCAGCGAGCCAGCAGGATGTGCCCTTGCCAATCAGTCCAACTTCCTGGCACCCCTGCAAATGGAAGCTGGAAAGACATACGCCCTGGGTATCAACAACTTTACCTCTACCGGAAATGGCTTTTCTGTCGAATGGGGCGGCACCGGCACCTTCCGGGGGCCAGAAGCCGCTTTTGTCACACTTCCTTCCAAGCCCAGCTACTGTATCGGCGAACCCATCCAGTTTCAGGATGCTTCCACCTTTGAACTGGGGCAGATCGTCAGCTGGACCTGGTATTTTGGACTGGGCTCCACCCCATCTACAGCTTCCGGGCCGGGTTGGCCCGTCCAACATGAAGTGACCTATAGCACCGCAGGAACAAAGTCTATTGCCCTGGTGGTCGAAACAAACCTGGGCTGTATCATTACTACCGTCCAGACCGTCAATATCGGGGTCTGCTGCGATGATTACAATGCCATGACGGTCGTAGAAGATCTGACTCATCTGGCCTGTTTCGGCGATAGCGACGGTGCCATCGACCTCGAGGTCACCAGTGTAACCCCGACTGCCTATCAGTGGACAACCGGACAGACGCTGGAGGATATCGGCAACCTGGCTGCGGGTCTGTATACCGTTACCATCACCAACGAAGCCACCTGCGATACCTTACTCACCTACGAAATCACCAGTCCACCCTTGATCGAAGGCAATCCACTGATTACCCAACCCACATGTGACGGGGGTCAGGATGGTGCGATCCTCATGCAGACAACCGGGGGAATCCCTCCCTATCTCTATGACTGGGATGACGGCAATGGTTTTGTCACCAGTAATACACTGACCAACATACCCGTCGGTCTCTATTTCGTAACCATCCGGGATGCCAACGATTGTGAAGTCACGGTTGCCGTTGATGTCCGCGAATTGGAACTCCTCCTTGACCCCGCCATCCAGGCTGTGGTCGAACCTTCCTGTTTCGGTTTCAGTGATGGCCAGATCACCCTTCAGATCATCAACGGCCTGCCTCCTTATGAATACAATTTCAACAACACCGGCTGGACTCCTTCCAACACCTTTACCGGCCTCTCCGCAACGACCTATACTGTAGAAGTCCGTGATGCCAACAACTGTCTGGGATATTTCGTCTTTGACATGGGTGAACCCGACCCGCTGGTGCTGGATGTCTCAGGAACCGATATTTCCTGTTTTGGCGCAGCTGACGGACAAACCCAGGCGACCGTTTCCGGAGGTACCGAACCTTATACCTATCTCTGGAGTGATGGACAAAACGATGATATTGCTACGGATCTGCCTCCCGGGCCTTATACCGTAACTGTTACGGATGATCATGGGTGTACCATCGTCGATGGCACCACCCTGATCCAACCACCACAGCTCTTCCTCGATCTCATCGAAGTCGTTGATGTCCGCTGTTTTGGTGAAGCCAACGGAAGTCTGACCGTGTCAGGAACCGGAGGCACGCCGACTTATCTGTACAGTGTAGATGGAGGGCCCTTCCAGGATGCCCCCTTGTTTGAAAACCTCAAGGCCGGCGATTATGAAGTGTCCGTTATGGATGACCAGGGGTGTATCACCACCATCACCGTAACCGTAGATCAACCGCCCCCCTTACTTGTTGATGCTGGAGCAGATGTGACCATTGATCTCGGGTATTCCACCCAGTTGTCCTCTGTGGTGAGTCCACCATTTACGCCAGTTTCCACTCTCTGGAGTCCGGTGGACTCCTTGACTTGTGCCACATGTCCGGATATTCAGGTGGGGCCGGTGAACACTACCACCTTTACGGTCACGGTCGTCGATTCCGCGGGGTGCACGGCCAGTGATGTGGTGACGGTGATCGTCAATAAAATTCGAAATATCTATATCCCCAATGCCTTCTCGCCAGACGGGAATGGCATTAATGACATCTTCACCATCTATGGTGGAATTGCCGCTGAGTCAGTTCTCGTATTCCGGATCTATAATCGGTGGGGAGGGTTGATCTATGAGGGAACGAACTTCCCTCTCAATAGTGAAAGTGATGGTTGGAATGGCGTATACAAAGGAGAATATCTCAACCCGGATGTCTTTGCTTTTTATGCCCTGATCCGCTTTATTGATGATGAAGAGATCATCTATAAGGGGGACATCCAGCTTACCCGGTAATCTTGCGGATCCTGTCCCGAATGGCTTGACGTTTTTTTCGATTTTCCAGCACGACCGGTTGGGATACACGTTCGGCACAATCCTGGATATCACAGCGCTCACACGTGAGGTTGATCTCCATGTGGGGAATAGCAGGATCGTCCACGAAATGAATATACTTTCTCGCGGCTTTATCCACCCGTACTCCAATCATGACGGCTGTCCATTCACCCGGTCGAAAAGAAGCTGACCTGGCCATCCCCAGGCACAGGAATGTTTCACCGGTGCGATGGAAGGTGGCTTTCATGAATCCGGTTGCCGGTGCCGCATGAGGAGAGGCCACTACCTGGCTGATCAATTGACTGGATAGCCAGCGCCGGCAATATTGCTCATCCAACCGTCCGGCATAGCGGCGATCTTCCCGGTGTAAATGCAGTTCCTTATCCAGGCGATAATGATCATCCTCGGGCCTGTAAGCCATCCGATGATAGAATACATGATCCAGCCCCCAATGCGCTGTCATGACATTGAATCTCTGGAAGAGCACATCCGGGCTCACACCAAACTCATCGATCCAATGCACCAGATCCCCACTCGAAAATGAAGAGGCGGAGAATGCCTGTTCCAGTCGCTGGAGAAAAGATCGCTCTTCAATCATCAATGCCACCGCAAAATAACCGGCCTTGAAATTGTTCAGAACCTGCTGAAAGGAATTCACAGATTGGGGCGTGGATGCGAGAGGTCGGGGATCAAGCCTGAGGTAATGAAAACCGATCTCCTTGGAAATCTGAAAAGCTGTCTGCTCCGGAGACATCCGGGAGTTCAGGTAGAGGGTCTTCTCCCTGGGAGCGTAAACAGATCGCAAGGTTGCCAACTCGGGATCCGAATCCAGTCCATCGGCAACAATTCGAATCCCATAGCCATTGATCAGAATACGCTTGAGCTGTGAAAGATCCAATGTCGACGTTGGATGCAGATCATACTCTGCCCGGCATGCCCTGGCTGCATCTTCGAGCTCAGGAAAATAATTGTTGTTCAATTCCTGGTATGCCCGCATAGCGGAGAAGTAAAAGTTGTCTTCTCCCAAGGCATGATTCTGGGCCAACTCGACCAGGGTGGATACAAAGGCATTGATCTGCAAGGGGGCTCCAGCCAGCAGGTCCAAAACCCGACTGACATCAATTCCGAACATATCCAGTGGCAACTCATTGAGAAAGTTTGATCTCAAAAGAGCAGCAACTGGCGCCAGGTGGGGCCCAGGATCATCCCCCGAAAGCCATTCTTCCGATACCTCCAGCGTATCAGCCAGTTTCCTGAGCTTCTCGGGTCGTGGCGATTTCTTCCCCTTCTCGATCTCATTGAGATAGGATACCGAAAGTCCTGTTTGCCTGGACAGATCGGCAAAAGACAGATTCTTCTCCTGTCGTAGTTGTCGGATTTTCAATCCCAGAAGGATGCGTTCTGATAGGTTTGTCACGCGGTAAAGATACGATAATCAAATCCGATCGACATCTAGTGGATTTACCTCAAACAGTGACGTGCAAACCATTATTTTGAGTACATTTCATCTGTGAATAGATAGGCCTCGTCAAACTGAATATCTGACATACCAAGCAATTCAATATACTCAGCCCGAAAAGATTTTTCCTTGTGGTGGACTTTCTGTTGTTGGATATAACGCGCCACAGAATTGACCTGAGAATGACCCACAGAAAATCCCCCAAACCCCTCTTGCCAGGAAAAGTGTCCTCTTAATAGTTTATTTTCATTCATAAATTTTGATGTAGCACTTTTCAAATCTCGCACCAGATCTGATAATGAAATACTCGGTTTATAGCCTATTAGCAAATGGACATGATCTTGGGTGCCATTTACAGCGATCATTGTCTGCCCTTTTTCCCGGATTATTCCCGTCATATATTGATATACACGCTCCTCAATTTCAGGGATCAGATATCCCTCTCGTCCTTTGGGTGCAAAGATGATATGGGCAAATAGCTTTGTAAATGTGTTAGCCATTGTTTTTTCATTTATCCAATAAGATCAATTCTGCATTGGAAAATTACGCAATTTGCTCAGAATAGTAGTTCGACCCCTACGGGGCCGTTATCATATTCAACTGCCAATACTATAAACTTTTAACCCCTACGGGGCCATTATATATCCTCATTAATAATGACAATACATGTATTGCCCTGAAGGAAATAATGCCGGCAAATCATCACAAATTGCGTAGAGTTGGCAGGTTTATAGCATCAGGTTATCCACCACCATTTCGATCCACAGGAGTGATACTGCAAACCTCCATTCGTATTATGTAATGTGCAGGATTTCAACCAGACGATAGCGCTTATTACAATATGGAAACACAACTTTTAAGCTATTGAGGCAGTTCGACCCCTACGGGGCCGCTATTCAACTTCAACTTCTTACGCTATAAACCTTTGACCCCTACGGGGCCAGTATAATGTCGTCCATTTACATCCAGTTCAAACAATTTTTTTCCAGAACATGAACCAGTATTCTCTGTGCACCACTCAAGCCCCGTAGGGGTGGAAGGTTGATTACACTCGATCATCTACCCCATTTCGCCCCGTAGGGGTGATACTGCACCACTCATTCCTATTAAAGGATGCGCGGGATTTCAACCAGACGATGCCGCTTACGATTATATGGAAACACATCTTTTGGGCTACTGAAACAGTTCGACCCCTACGGGGCCGCTATTCATCTCCAACTTCTTACCCTTTAAACCTTTGACCCCTAGGGGGCCTGTTCAATGTCGTTCATTTACTTCCAGTTCAAACAATTGTTTGCCAGAACATGAACCAGTATTCTCTGTACACCAATCAAGCCCCGTAGGGGTGGCAGGTTTATAGCACTCGACATCCACCATATTTTCGCCCCGTAGGGGTGATACTACTTCGCCAATCCCAAGATGTAAACCCCGGAGGATCAAGATGGCATCCGGTGAACTCTTCTCCTTATAGAGCGTAATAAGATCAAGGCCTCTTTCCCACCTAACCCCGCTCCTTATGAAATGCCTCCAGTGTTTCTTTGGGGAGATCCATCAGGTCCAGTAAAATAAACCCGTCCAATACATCAGAAAAATTTGGATCCAGATTAAATGCTATGAATTTTGCATTCTGACGAATATACTGCCGCAGCAGAACAGGGATCTTAAAATGCTCCGGCTCCACATCCTCGATCAGACTGTTGAACTGATCCAGATCACCCTTGAAGGATTCCGTCAACAATTCTAACGTCTCATCCTCCACATTAAATTCAAACTGTTTTCGGGGCTTTAAATAACGAGCTAGGCGATGATTGAAAAAATGCTTTCGTACAAAATAAATGATCAGGCTTTTAGAAATATCTGAATAATACTTGCTGATACTCACAGGACCATATAAATATCTGTATTTCGGATTTTGCAATAAAAAACTCAATATTCCCTGCCACAACAAAAAGAGTGGCAACCTCTTTTTCTGGTATTCGGGAATAATATAGGAGCGGCCCAATTCCAGAGCCTGTGGAAAAATACTGTAAAAACCCTTTTTTATTTTGAACAGACTGCTGACATAAAATCCCTGGGCGCCATAATCACTAAAGATCTTATCTCCCCGGCCCATGCGATAGCCGCCCACGATCCGCTGTGCTACTTTATCCCAAATAACCAATTGTTCATAATAGAGATCATATTCATCCAGGTCCAATTCCTTGCCTGTCCCTTCGCCGACGGAACGAAATGTCAGTTCCCGTAATCGGCCGATTTCCCGAAGGCCCACGGGAATCTGCTCGGCGCGGACCAGCCAGACCTCAAATTCAGCTTGACGCGTCACACACTGATCACTCGATAATTGCGAAAATTCAGCAGCAATCACCTCCGTATCACAGGGCTCAATCAGGGGTTCCTGGTCAACTTCCTGCTCGGGTTGATGCAGATAGAATTGTCTCAATTCCAGGGCAGAATCCATCAATCTGATCTTGGTCAGTAAAAATCGACGAACCTGGTCAAGGGATTCAAAACGGGCCTGATCCTCCGGTGTCACTCCCTTGCCCAACCGGAGTTGGAGGTTGTCATCAATTCTGGAGACAAACCCGGGTATGATTATCCACCTTTTCTCCTTCAGAAACCGCAGCCACCGCCTGATAAATACATTGATCAGAATGGTCAGGGGGGCCTCCTTCTGAATATCATAGACCAGGAGAATACCCTGCTCTTCGGGAAGCTCCTCGACCAATTCCAAGAAACGCCAATAGGCCGGTTTCCAGGTGAAGGGTTGCAACCGAAACAACTCGCTCAGGCGAATCACCATCTGGCCCGTGCTCACTTCCAGGTCCTCTGCCACCTCTTGAGGTAAAGGTCCTTCATGCCGGATCAGCATACCGACTGCCCTTTTGGAAGGTAGATGTTTTTGCCCCTGGATTTCCACTGTTCTGAAGATAGCGAGTTATTCCGGTAGTCCTTCGACACTCACCCGCCCTTCCGGAGCAAAAATGCGTCGACGCTTGAAATCCTGGGTAGCTTCAAAACCCATTCCCCAGATCTTTTCCTCCGGGGTTGTAATGAGGACAAATTTCTGGGTATAAACCAGTTGCCTGGACTCATCCCAGATCAGTTCTTCTGTTTCCAACTGCTCCCCATCCATATTGCGAAAGATCACATTGCCGATGACCTTGATCTCCTTCTTCTTACCCTGCCGAATGCCGAAGTCAGCAATCAAGGTGCTGGACACCTCTCCGTTCTGGTCGTAGAAGGTCACCTTCACCCCTTCAGGGAATTCATCTCTGGGATCTTCACGAGTGGTATACTTGACCAGTTTATCCGCCTCTATCCGCGCCTTCAATTGCATGGAATCACTGTAAAGGGTGATCACATCATGGATCACCTCCACATCCGCTGATATGAGCATCGGGTCGGGTGTGAATGCCTCCTGTTCCTCCTGACAAGAACTGAAACCAAGGCCAGCTACCACAAGAGAAATACACAAATGAAAAAATCGCGTCATCCTGCCCCGCTTTACATGTTCCTCCGGTACTGCCCGCCAACCTCATAAAGGGCATGGGTGATCTGACCGAGAGAACAGATCTTGGTTGCCTGCATCAATGCCTCAAAGACATTTTCATTATGCAATGCTCGCTTTTGCAACTCTTGTAACGCAGCCTGGCCATCTTTCGCGTGGGCCTTTTGCAGGTTTTTCAAATTTGTGATCTGGCATTCCTTTTCTGCCGTAGTGGACCGGATCACCTCCTGGGGAAGGATGGTAGGTGAACCATCTCTCGACAGGAAGGTATTGACGCCAATGATGGGGAATTCACCAGTATGCTTCAATGTCTCATAATACAGGCTCTCCTCCTGGATCTTACTGCGCTGATACATGGTTTCCATGGCACCCAACACACCTCCTCGTTCGGTAATGCGATCAAATTCCGTCAGCACGGCTTCTTCCACCAGATCCGTCAATTCTTCAATGATAAAGGATCCCTGGAGCGGGTTTTCATTCTTGGCCATTCCCAACTCATGATTGATGATCATCTGGATGGCCACGGCCCGACGCACACTTTCCTCCGTCGGTGTAGTGATCGCTTCATCATATGCATTGGTATGCAGCGAATTGCAATTGTCATAGATGGCATACAAGGCCTGTAAGGTGGTCCGGATATCGTTAAAGGAAATTTCCTGGGCATGCAGACTACGGCCGGAGGTCTGGATATGATACTTGAGCATCTGTGAACGCTCGTTTGCCCCGTATTTCTCCTTCATGGCCTTCGCCCAAATCCGTCGGGCCACCCGGCCGATCACGGCATATTCTGCATCCACCCCATTGGAGAAGAAAAAGGACAGGTTGGGCGCAAAATCATTGATATCCATCCCCCGGGAAAGATAGTATTCCACAAATGTGAATCCGTTGGCCAGCGTAAACGCCAGCTGGCTGATCGGATTCGCACCAGCTTCTGCAATATGATAGCCTGAGATCGACACCGAATAGAAATTCCGGACATTCTGGTCGATAAAATAGGCCTGGACATCACCCATCAGTTTGAGCGAGAACTCGGTGGAGAAAATGCAGGTATTTTGCGCCTGATCTTCCTTCAGAATATCTGCCTGAACAGTGCCGCGAACGGATGCAAGTGCCTTCTCTTTCTGCTCCTGATAAATGGCTGGTTCCAAAACCTGGTCACCGGTAAGGCCCAGCAATAGCAGGCCCAATCCATCATTTCCCTTGGGTAGCGGGCCTTCGTATTTCGGACGCGCCAATCCCTGGTCATCATACAGGGCCTTCAGCTTTGCCTCTACTTTGTCTTCCAGACCCTTTTCCCGGATATAGCGCTCACACTGCTGATCTATCGCCGCATTCATGAAAAAAGCACAAATCGTGGCGGCCGGACCATTAATGGTCATCGAGACCGACGTCTTTGGATCGCAGAGGTCAAATCCGGAATACAGCTTTTTAGCATCATCCAGAGAGCACACACTAACACCGGAATTACCAATTTTTCCATAAATATCCGGACGGTGATCGGGGTCTTCTCCGTACAGGGTCACGGAATCAAAAGCCGTAGATAACCGGTTGGCCGGCATATCCTGGGAGAGATAGTGGAACCGTCGATTGGTCCGCTCCGGTCCGCCCTCACCGGCAAACATCCGCGTGGGATCCTCCCCCTTTCTCTTGAAGGGAAATACACCTGCGGTATACGGGAATTCTCCTGGCACATTCTCCAGGAGCACCCATCGCAGGATCTCCCCCCAATCCTTGAACTTTGGCAGGATCACCCGGGGAATCCGGGTGTGCGACAGGGTCTCCGTATACGTCGGCACCCGAATCTCTTTTCCCCGGACACTGTACACGAATTCGTCGCCTTCGTAGTTTTTCTTCTTCGCCTCCCAGTCCTGAAGGATTTGCCAGCACGTCCTGTCCAGTTCCTGCTCTGTGATCCTCGCCTGTTCACGAAGGGTTTCCAGGAGCTCCGCAGGTGTCTGAGCCTGTCCTTCCAGCAATTCTATGGTCGAACGGATCCCCTGGAGTCGGCTGGCAATAGCCACCTGTTTGTCAACCCATTGGTCATAGCGTCTGTTATTTTCGGAAATCTCGGACAGGTACCGGGTACGATTGGGTGGAATGATATAGATCTTCTCACTCATTTCCTCGCCGGGATGGAAATCGGATTGCAGGTCTGCACCCGTCCGTTCCACCAGGATATCCATGATCCGGCGATACAACTGATTGGTACCCGGATCATTAAACTGTGAGGCGATTGTACCGATGACCGGCATGTCATCAACGGACTTGTCCCAGAGTTGATGGTTGCGCTGGTATTGTTTGCGGACATCCCGCAATGCGTCCAGGGCTCCCCTTTTGTCAAATTTGTTGATCGCAATGGAATCGGCAAAATCCAGCATGTCGATCTTTTCAAGCTGGGTGGCCGCTCCATACTCCGGCGTCATCACGTACAGGGACATATCGGAATGATCCACGATCTCCGTATCCGACTGCCCGATACCCGATGTCTCCAGTATGATCATGTCATATCCGGCCGACTTCAGGATGGTCAGTGCAGACTGGACATGCGCACTGAGGGCCAGGTTGCTCTGCCGGGTCGCCAGTGAGCGCATAAATGCCCGATCACTTTTCACCGCGTTCATTCGGATCCGATCCCCGAGCAATGCTCCTCCGGTCTTTCGCTTGGATGGATCAACCGAAACGATGGCGATGGATTTGTCCTTGAAATCGATGAGGAATCTGCGGACCAGTTCATCGACCAGGCTGGATTTGCCCGCACCCCCTGTGCCAGTAATGCCCAGGATCGGTGCGGTTTTTTCCGGCAGGTCCCTGGCCAACTGGTCCAGCCAATCCTGATTCTGCTCCGGGTAATTCTCCACAGCAGAGATCAGCCGAGCCACTACACCGGGATTGGATTTGTCCAGTTTCTTCAGCTCCCCATTCAAATGGTCCCCGATCGGATAGTCACATTGCTCGAGCACATCATTGATCATGCCCTGCAACCCGAGGTGGCGTCCGTCATCCGGTGAATAGATCCGGGTGATGCCATATTGATGCAGTTCTTCGATCTCGGAGGGCAGAATCGTTCCTCCACCCCCACCAAAGATCTTGATATGTCCGGCTCCGCGTTCCTTGAGCAGGTCATACATATATTTGAAAAACTCATTATGCCCTCCCTGATAGGAGGTGATGGCAATCCCCTGAGCATCCTCCTGGATCGCGGCATCCACGATTTCCTGAACGGAACGGTTGTGTCCCAGATGGATGATCTCCGCTCCGGAACTCTGCATGATGCGACGCATGATGTTAATGGCTGCATCGTGACCATCAAACAGGGAAGCTGCGGTGACCAGTCGGACCTTATGCGTAGTCGTGTAAGAGGATACCTTTTCCATGGACGTGGGTTTCTGAATTCGAATCACAAAGATACAGAACTCACAGAGCCTCCCACCAGGATTGGAACTCACTGATAATCATGGCAGTGGCTCCCCAGACGATCTGATCATTCAGATGATAGTAAGGGACATCACGCAGGGTCAGGCCCGTGTGGATGGAGATGTCGGTCAGTCGCTGTTTGTCAGGATCCAGGATGTGACGCAGGGGAACCTCCAGGATGCCGTCAACTTCTTCGGGTTGAGGTGTAAATTCCGGACGGTCCTCCGCCAAGCCCAGGAAGGGATGGACTAGAAAATTGCTCACCGGAATGTACAGGGGCGTCAATTCTCGCAAAACCCGAATCCGTTGCCGGTTTACGCCGATCTCCTCTTCCGTCTCACGCACCGCACTTGCGGCCATGTCCGGGTCCCCGGCTTCCCGCTTTCCTCCGGGAAAGCTGATCTGCCCCTTGTGCTTGTCCTGCTCGATCCGACCGGCTCGGCGGATGAAGACGGTATACACCTCCTCATCACGGGGATAGAGTAACATCAGGACTCCCGCATCCCGTGCATTATCCGGAGGCAGGGATGGATGTGGATATCGGCCCGCATGGGCCATACGGTATTGTGCCTGCTGCCCGGGTAGTGGCTGGTGAGAAATGCGCGGCAGTCGGGTTAAGAGCTGTGACCAGTGCAATGAATCCTGTTTGCAGGTACAACAAGCGAAAAGGAGGGGAGTTCTGAGATCAACGGTTGGATCACAGATTATTCATCCGGGTTGGACAACTTCAGGTAGTTCTCCAGGGCCATGGTCATCGAGGGCACCTCGGGTTCAGGGGCCTTGATGTTGATAAAGAGGCCAGCTTCCTCCGTCGCTTTTACGGTGCTGTCTCCAAAAACTGCAAAACGGGTTTCGTTCTGCTTGAAATCCGGAAAATTGTCAAAAAGCGACTTGATCCCCAGAGGACTGAAGAAGACCAGCACATCATAAAAGATGTCCCGCAGGTCGGAAAGATCCGAACTGACGGTCTGGTACATCATGGCTTCCTGGTAATCGAATTT
Organism: Bacteroidia bacterium; assembly: GCA_030429045.1. GTDB lineage: Bacteria > Bacteroidota > Bacteroidia > Chitinophagales > Saprospiraceae > JAGNXB01. The sequence goes on from JAUIEA010000050.1 coordinate 21,443, forward strand.
GTTGTCTTTCAGGAAAGAGGTGACATCCTGGGCGCCCAGGTTGGAGCAAGGCAGGAGAAATTTCTCCTTGTCCCGGTGCTTCATCATGGCCGGCTTGAGATCCTGGATGGTTCGCTTTCCGGCAAACACTTTCCGTTTGCGATAGACGATGAATTTCTGGAGATAGTTGGCAATAGACTCGGTCAGGCAGAAGTACTTCAGATCTTCGGAGATCTTGTAACGCAACTCCTCGCACATCCGAAAGAAATGGTCCACGGAGTACATGCTGGTGAAGATGATCGCCGTGTATTCCTCCGGATAAACCTTGAATTTTCTGAAATCCTTGGCGGATAGTCCTTCGACATGGATAAAGGGTCGCCAGTCGATGGTCAACCCGTATTTTTCCTCCAACTGATAGTAAGGGGACCTTTCCGGTTTTGGCTGTGAAACCAGAATGGTTTTAACCCGCTTATACGTCTCCTTTACTGCCATGCGTACTTACCGTTAGCCTAGTCTAGTTCATTGAAACGCCCCACTGCTCAGCCACTTCCACAAAATCAGAACGGGCGCCAATTCGATCGCGCAAAGGTAGAGAAAAAAGTGCATTGGATGTCTCATCAGGTAGGGTAACCCGATCCACAGGCCCCTGGCAATCCGCAGTAAATAGCTGAGCCCCAGTAGTCCAAAGACGGTATACAGAAAGAAGTCGCGGGGACTGCCGACAGTATAACTGATGGCAATATTCAACGGAAACAGGGCCAGACCCAGAATGCCATTGTACAAATTGATGGTAAAGCTGTACTGCTTGACGGGCTTCTTCAGGTCAAAGACCTCCCCGAAAAGCCACAATATCAGGTGTTTCAATGCATAGAAACCGGCTACGCCCAAAGAAAAATAGAGCAGGTAAATGGGATCCTCTCCCGGAAAGACCGATCCCGTATACCAGTTGACCGTGAGATACAGCCAGATGCCCGCATTGAAAAAGAAAAAGAGATACCAGAGAAAATAGGGTGATGCCTGAGACCGCTCCCGGTTGCGCAGGAGGGAAAAGGTCAGCTGATCGTTGAACATTCCCTTGATCATCAGGCCAAGAAGTGATCGGCCCATACTGATCAGGAAGGTCAGCATGATGAACAGTCCCATGTACAACCAGAACAGGATGCCCGGCGCCCGGACATACCGACGGTCTTCCAGACGGAGGGATCGCTCCGGCTGGACCGCAGATGGCAGATATGCCCGGATCAATGCCGCCTCGGGACCACGGATCAGCTCGAATGGATTCCGGGTGCTGAAGGCGATCTGCTGGCGCTCCTCTACGGACAGACGGTGTCTTAGCTCAAATGGATTGGGTTGAGCCGTCGCCCCCGAAACCAGGGCCCACAGGAACAGCAGGGTCAGTAAATGCAGACGCATCCCATAAAGGTAGGAAGGGGGGATGGCACCTCGGTTATCCATGCCCCGGAATTCAAGGGAGCAACGGGCATCACATCAGACTTCCACAATGAACCTCCGAATCACAGGTTTAACGCTTCATTGAGATAGCCGAAGGTGGAAATCTGTATTTTTGAACCTATGTCCAACCGCACCATCTGGCGCATCGTCCTCTTTGGAGGTCTCTCCATCATTGGTATCCTGGGGTTCCAGACCTACTGGTTCCTGCGCACCTGGGATTTTAAGGATCAGGAATTCCAGCAAAGTGTCCACATTGCCCTGATCAATGTCGCCCGGGAGATCGCCCGATACAACAAGAGCGAGCTGCCGACCTATGATCTGGTCAAAAAGCTGAACTCCAACTACTATGTCGTCAATGTCAACGATGCGATCGATGCCGGAGCCCTGGAATACTACCTCCGCAAGGAATTTGAGGCTGTGGCCCTCAGCACTGATTTTGAATATGCGATATATGACTGTGCCAGTGACCGGATGGTCTATGGCAACTATTGTACGTTCAGCAATAAAGAACCCACCAACCTGCAGGAGAACACCCTGCCCAAGTACGACCAGTTCCTGTATTACTTCGGGGTCAGATTCCCGGGCCGGACAAGCTTTATCCTGGAGAATATCCCCGCAGCGCTTGTTTTTTCAGGGATCCTGCTGATCACGATCCTCTTTTTCATGTACTCCCTCTACATCATTCTGCAACAGAAACGCCTGTCCGAGCTCCAGAAGGATTTTATCAACAACATGACCCACGAGTTCAAGACACCGATCTCCACGATCCGGATCAGCTCTGAAGTCTTGATGAAAGACCCGACCATCAGCCAGGATAATCGCCTCAGTCGATATGCCAATATCATCCGGGAACAGAATCAGCGGTTGAACGACCAGGTGGAAAAGGTGCTTCAACTGGCCAGGATCGAAAAGGGCTCTTTTCAGATCAAACAAGAGCCCCTGGATCTGCATGAGATCCTGGAAGCCGTTGTGCCCGGCGTCCAGGTCAAGGTCCAGGAACTGGGGGGCCAGATGGAAACGGCCTTTCAGGCCCAACACACCCGCATTCATGCTGATCCACTTCATCTTCAGAATGTGATCAACAACCTGCTGGACAATGCGATCAAATACAGCCGGGACGTACCGACCATTCGCATCACCACCCGCAACGTGGCCAATGCACTGCAACTGATCATTCGGGATGAAGGCATCGGCATTCCGAAGGAAGATCAAACCAGAGTTTTTGGTAAATTTTTTCGTGTTTCCACCGGAAATGTCCATAATGTGAAAGGTTTCGGCCTGGGATTATACTATGTGAAGAGCATCTGCCTGGCCCATGGCTGGGATATCCGGTTGCACAGTGAAGTTGATAAGTTTACCCAGATCACCATCCAAATACCCGTGATATGAGTCAGGATTCTCCTCAGATCTTATATGTTGAAGACGACGAAAGCCTGAGCTTTGTCACCAAGGACAACCTGGAGTTGCAGGGTTATGAGGTGACCCATTTTGCCGATGGCAAGAAAGCCTTGAAAGACGCGACGAAGAAGGTGTTCGACCTGATGATCCTGGATGTGATGTTACCCGGTGTCGATGGATTCACCATCGCTGAAGAAGTCCGAAAAGTGGACTCGGATGTCCCCATCCTGTTTCTGACCGCCAAATCACTGAAAGAAGACCGGATCCACGGCTTGAAGCTGGGCGCCGATGATTATATCACCAAGCCCTATAGCATTGAAGAGCTCATCCTTCGGGTAGAAGTCTTTCTCAAGCGAAAGAAGCTGTTCAAACCCAAGGAGATCAAAGACGTCTATTCCATCGGCAAGCTGGTGCTGGATTACCGAAACCTGCTGCTTCTGAACGGAGAAGACAAAAGCTCCATGACCCAACGCGAAGCCGACTTGCTGCGCTTCCTGATCATGCACAAGAACGGGGTCTTGAAACGCGGTGATATCCTCAAGGAGATCTGGGGAGAAGATGACTATTTCCTGGGGCGTAGCCTCGATGTCTTTATCTCTCGCCTGCGCAAATACCTCAAGGCAGATCCGACCCTGACCATCGAAAACATCCATGGCGTCGGCTTCAAGCTGGTAGATGAGGCCGGAGGGTAGGAGGTTATGAGTGGAGGAGTCGAGGAGTGGAGGAGTCGAGGAGATGAGGAGTGGAGGAGATCAAATGGCTTCACGATTGATCATATTTCCGGGAGCCGGGTGAGTAGGCTATTAGTTGATTTGAACGGTAAGGAATTGCAGCCTGGAGGTTGCCCCTGGAGGCAGACAAAGTGCCACGAAACATACTAACCCCGGAGGGGTTGAATATACATAGCCCCGGGTGAGGAGGTTATGAGGTTATGAGTGGAGGAGATTAGATGGTTCCACGATAGTTCACATTTTTGTGACCCAGATGGGGAGGTCATTCGCTGATTCGCATGGGAAAGAAATGCAGCCTGGAGGTTGCCCCTGGAGGCAGAAATGGTGCCACGAAACACACCAACCCCGGAGGGGTTGACCATGAATAGCCCCGGGTGCTAACCCGGGGTGTCCATTCAGGAAATACCCGTTTTGGCGGCATTTTTGCCATCCGCAAAAATGATGACAAAACAACCCCTTGATGTCCTGTCATTTTCCGGTCCACTTTAACGAAACCGGTCGGGTCGGAATGGGGCCAGCGGCAAATGAAGCCGGGGGGTAGGGAGTGGTGGA
>JAUIEA010000210.1 GCA_030429045.1 Bacteroidia bacterium
ATGTCGATCTGAACAGAGCCCGTGGCGATACATCCGGTCAACCCCTGGATGGTCAGGACATAGGTACCGGAATTACTTTCCTTGGGGTCGTCGATGATCGGGCTGGCCTGATTGCTGAAATAACCGTTGGAGGAGGTCCAGGTATAGACAAAAAAGTCGCCCTGCCCCGGAGTGGGAATGGAGAATGTGGTATCCGGGATCAGCCGTAGGCTACCACCGCAGGTATCCAGGGTAAAACTCGGGGTGAGTTCTTCATTTTGAATGGCCACCAGCGTCGAACAGGTATCGCTGTTTCCCGCCAGGTCAAATGCCACGACTTGAACATTGTGATTTGATCCGGCATCATTGCAGGTAAAGGTATTGGGGGTGACCTGGTATTGAATAATGCCACAATTGTCTGTACCGGGCACGGTCAGCAGGTCGGCCGGAGAAAGGGTCAGGTTGACCAGGCCGGAGGGATTGGTTTTCCGGAAAAGTCCGGGTTTGCAGGTGATCGTCGGAGGGGTACGATCCTCTACATAAATGGGATAGGTACAACTGGCAGCATTGCCATCGCTGTCGGTGAGAGTGTAGGTGGCCGAATAGCTGCCGGCCTCCAGGTTGACAAAGTTGGCCGTAGACGGATACTTCAATATGCCCGCCCCGACCTGCTGGTTGGTGGTCGTGTTTAGAATGGTGTAATCCGTCTCTATGGAGGTATAGATCAATTCCAGCCAGGCATGGCTGAGGCCATCTGTCGAATTGGATTGGAGGGGTCCACAGGGATTGATAAAATCCGAGTAGTTAAGGATGTCCTTGTTGGAGACCAACCGGAAATCCACCTGCCCGTTGGCTGTCCAGGCCTTGAGCAGGGTCTCCGGAATGGTGAAGGTAAAAATGGCCTCCTGGGCACATTCCTGAGGAATGGTGACCGGTCCGGTAATGCCGAGGAAGGTATTGTTCTCACCGTAGATCTCGAAGAACTCTCCGGGGTTGGCCATGTCTCCCTGAATATGCAATCGAAGCAGACCATCGCCTGGACCTGATGGGGAGGCTATGGAAAAAAGGAAGTTGAGATCCTCCGGGACCATGCCCGCGTTGGGGTCTTCGAAAAAGACAAATGGTTTGGGGGAGACACTGCCATCGAAGGTGGTGGGGAATCCGCAGTTGTCCCAGGCATTTACCGGGAAGGGAAGATTCACCAGGGCAGCACAATTCGCATTGCTGGTCGGCACGCGCAGGGTGTCCGGGCAAACCAGCAGTGGCACTTCACGATCCACCACGGTCAAGGGATAACTGCAGGTACCCACATTGCCGCTGCAATCCGTGGCATTGACGTCCACTGTATACTGTCCGGGGGCAAGGGATTCGATCGTGCCGATATTCTGGAGCGGTCCGTTATCGATTCGGTATTGAACCTGGACCGGAGCCAGGGGTGCCGAAACATAATCAAAGGTCAGGGTCAAACTGACCCGTCCATCTGGACAGATCTGATTGATGGCCTCCACGCCATTGCCGTTGGGTATAAGGACAAAGCCAATCACATCATCCTGGGCCCATGCATTCAGCTGATCGGGTGTCAGGAGGGTATAGTTGGTTTCGCCATTCCCACATTGTGCAGGTACCGGGTTGGTCTGGGTAAGGAGGGTTCCATCTTCGGCGTAGATGCGGTAGTATTCGCCCGGTTCCTCTGCATCAGCGTCGAACAGGTTGATCCGCAGGTGGATATTTCCCGTCACATATTGATCGGGTACACCGGCGAAGGCCAGGGCATAGAAAACGGTATCCACCACGCCACTGAGCAGTGGTGAACCTGAGGTGTTGAGGATGGGCACTGTGTCTGTCAGGGCAGTAGTTCCACCGCCACTGCAATTGTCGCTGATGAATTGGGTCCGGACCAGAGGTCCCTCTGCCAGGCAGGTGCCCGGACTGACCACAAACGTATCGACTGCAGGACAAAACAACTGTGGTGCTTCAGTGTCGCGAACAGTGAGGATCTGCGATCGGGTATGGATATTTCCACAGTCATCCGTGGCGATCCAGGTGCGGGTGATCTCGTAGTTGACGTGCCCGCATTGGGTGGGGTCCGGGTCCTGGTTGTCGGATTCTACCCGAAGCAGATTGGGAGATGTATCACAATTGTCAACTGCTGTCACGCCCCCTGGACCATTCACCGGCGGTGCCGGGATCTGATCACAGGCGACCGTCATGTCTGGCGGTATGCCAAAGAGTACAGGCGGCAGGGGATCGATAACGGTGATGGTCTGGGAATCGGCAACGGCATTTCCGCAGTCATCGCTGGCCGTCCAGGTGCGGATGATGGCAAAGCTGTTGGCACAACCACCGGTGTTGTTCTGGGTGGTCAGGACAATCGTGACGTTGTTGTCGCAGAGATCTGTGGCGGTGATGTCCATGCCGATGACCGGAGGTGCCGGGATATCGTTGCAATTGACGGTGATGTCGGCAGGAACCCCGTTCAGTGAAGGAGGGCTGTTGTCATTGACGGTGATGACCTGCTGATGCGACTGCGAATTGCCGGCATCATCCATGGCTGTCCAGGTCCGCGTGATGGTATAGGATCCGGCGCAGGAGGCCAGGGTATTGGTCTCGGTGAAGGCCAGGGTGGGTTGGCTGTCGCAATTGTCGACAATGGTCACAGCTGGAAGAATGGGGATATTGGGACAGGTGACGGTTACATCCGGTGGCAGGGCCACGCTGAAGGCGGGTGGCGTGCCATCGATGACCGTGATGGTAAACACGAAGGTGGAGTCATTGCCGAGATTGTCGGTGGCCATCCAGGTGAAGGTGACCACTGTTCCGGGAGTGAGGGTGTCTCCGAGTTGAAATCCGCCCAGGATGGTCAGGACGGTATCTGTAACAGAAGCACCGACCAGCGCCTCCACGGTCAGGGAGTCGGGATCCAGGGTAAGGATGGCCTCACAGATGGGATCTGCCAGAAGGGTATCGGGTCCTTTGAAGTCGAATGCAAAATTCTGGGTCTGGCCGGTCTGGGCAGCCGACAGCAGGAGGATAAGGCACGAAAAAAACGGCAAAAAGAGTCGGCGCATACCGGAGAAAGGTCTAATTCGTGATCGAACCGAACCGTCCAAATACTGAGGAATAGCAGCATAATGCCTGAAGGGACCGCCGGGGCGGAACAAGTGGGAGGATCGGTTCATTGGGAGTTCTCCCTGGGGGGAGGATTCTTGTACAAAAGTAAAAAAATGCCAGGGAACATTTTACCTTTTTCTCAATATATACCTTTTGGGGTAGAAAAGACCGGTCTCCGACCCGTTTTCAGGCGAAATCAACAGGTTTTTCAGGGGCAGACGGATGTTTCTGCCTATTCCTCCTCCTCGCTTCGGGGAGTCTCTTCTACCGGTTCGGAAGGCTCCTCCGCGGGCATGTGGGTCTTGAGGAACTGGCTGATCTCCTCCAGGCTGCGATTCATGCGGATCTCTCCCAGGGCATCTACATCAATGGAAAAACCCTTGAGATCCGGATGAACACGAGATGGTTCGGGCGATTTGCGCTTCTTGGCCATTGGGTGAAGGTAAGGAGTATTGGAGGTTATGAGGTTGGAGTGGAGGAGTTAAGGGGTTGAGGAGTTGAGGAGAAAAGTTATCGAGTTATTTCGGAAATCAATCCAGTCATCGCTAATCAGGCAAGCACATCAGGCGAATAGCCGTGTTAACCTCACCCCAACCCCCAGACGTGACTTCATCAGTCTGGGCAAGCTTCTCCTTGCAAGGAGAGGGTGCAGATTTCGGTATATGATTCACGGTTTTCCAGTATTCAGGGCAGGACAGCCTTTTACCCATTACCGGCCCAAAGGATGCCATAGCTATAGTGGCGCAAGCCACTGACGTAATCAGGCGAACAGCGAATAGCGAATAGCGAACGGCCGTATTAACCTCACCCCAACCCCCAGACGTGACTTCATCAGTCTGGGCAAGCTTCTCCTTA
>JAUIEA010000211.1 GCA_030429045.1 Bacteroidia bacterium
CACACTGAGTGTCTCGCAGACCATTTTTGATTGTGACGACATACTGAAGAACATACCGATCACCTTTACGGCTACGGATATCTTCGGGAATACCAGTATGTGTACCGACACCCTGTTCCTGAACAATTGCGATGTCTGTGTCAAGGGACTGGGCAATGGCGGCATCCAACTATCCGGGAAAGTGGTCCGTTGGGACGGGCTGCCCCTCGCCGGAGTACCCATCCAATTCAGGTTGGGAATCTATTCCGACTGGACGACTTCGGACAGTGATGGCTCTTACCATTCACCCGTCTATCCTGAAGGGCTCAACCTGAAGGTCAAGGCCTATCCGGTCCTGGGCAGTCTTGATGGATTGACCACTGCTGATATTCTGGCGATCGCAGGGCATCTGGTTGGCAGCAAGCCGCTCGGGTTGATGGAATCTATCCTCGCCGCAGATGTCAACCAGTCAAAAGGCATTTCCATTGCCGACCTGGTCAGTTTACGAAAGTCCATCCTACACCAGATCGGTGGGTTCAAGGCCGGTTACTGGCGCATGATGCCGACTGACCTGACACCCGAGATCGATATTACAGATGGTATGCCCACCGGGTTCTGGGATGGATATTATCACCTTGAGAACATCCAGAGCAGCCTCCTGGACCTGGATTTCAAAGCGATCAAAGCCGGGGATGTCGATCTCTCCAGCAGCCTGACGGGAGAACAACCTCCCATCCAGTTCAGGTTTCTGGACCTGGATATGGGCGGCCATTCCGCACGGCCGGGAGAACAGATCAGAATACCGGTCCGATATGCCGGACCGGAGCACCTGAACGGATTCCAGATGGCCCTGGGATATGATCCCGAGCTGGTCCGGTTTGAAGGCCTGCAGCGCGGTGCCCTGGACAACCTTGGCCCGGAGCATGTGGTATCCTCAGACCCGGGGATCATCCGATTCAGTTGGGACAATATTTTGTTCCCGGTCAATGTCCCGGATGATCCGATCTTCTACCTGACGTTTACAGCAAGACACGAGGTCCCGGATCGGGATTGGTTGTGGTTGAACGAAGAGGGCTTTCCCGCCGAATCCTATGATGATGCAGTAAGTCCCAAGCGACTGATCCTCCGCTGGAAGGACACCCGGGGCCCTGTTGCACCTGCAGCGGATGCGCTCTTTGATCCGGAACCCAATCCATTCCGGGACAGGACCTGGATCCCGGTTGATCTGGCTGCAGACGGGCCTTTGGAACTATCCATTATCCACAGCAACGGCCAGGTGCTGTATCAAAAGAGACAGTTTCTGCCGGCCGGGCACCATCGGCTGGAAATTGCTGACCATGCTCTTCCCGGTGCCGGTTTGTATTATTGCAAATTGAAAACCCCCAGGGGCATTTTTTATCGATCCATGATCTATGCCCCCTAGGGATTGATTCAGTACTGCCCGGGAAAGCGGGAGAGATGAAAATGAAGCATATGGATTACCGTCCCAACGTGAGAATGTTATCTGTAAAAGCCTTTTTCTGTCTCCCGCTTTTTCTGTTGGCCAGCCTGGGATCGATGGCCCAGGAAACCGCTGTCTCCGATTATCTTCCAGGGCTGACGATGGATCCATCCATCCCCAGGCCTGCAGATATTCTGGGGTTTGAGGTGGGCCAGTGGCATGTGACCCACGATCAGATCCTGGCCTATACCCGAGCAGTTGCAACCGCTTCGGATCGAGTAACGATCCGGCAATACGCCAGCAGTCACGAAGCACGTCCGCTCATTCTGTTGACGATCACCAGTCCGGAAAATCATGCCCGACTGGAGACGATCAGGCTCGGCCACCTGGCCCGGATCTCCGGCCGGTCAACGTCCGCTGCCCCCGCTCCGGTCATTCTCTACCAGGGCTTCAGCATTCACGGGGATGAGGCGAGTGGCGCGAATGCGGCCTTGCTCTACCTCTATTATCTGGCCGCCTGTACTGACCCTACACTGACGGCGATGCTTCAGGAGGCGGTCATCCTCCTGGATCCCTGTTTCAACCCTGACGGCACACAACGATTTTCCACGTGGGCGAATATGCACAGGGGTACGCCCCATTCGGTACAGCCGGCACATCGCCAACACCATCAGCTGTGGCCGTCCGGACGAACCAACCATTACTGGTTTGACCTCAACCGGGACTGGCTGCCCGCCATCCATCCGGAAAGCCGGGGACGACTGGCCCTCTTTCATGACTGGAAGCCCCATATCCTCACCGATCATCACGAAATGGGCTCCGGGGGTACCTTTTTCTTTCAACCCGGTGTGCCCTCCAGGGTGAATCCGCGAATTCCCGCTGCCAATCAGGAGATGGCAGGCCGGATTGCCTCCTTCCACGCGGCTTCACTGGACACATCCCACACCCTCTATTATACGCGGGAGACCTTTGATGATTTTTATTTCGGGAAAGGCTCCACCTATCCGGATGCGCAGGGGACGATCGGTATTCTCTTCGAGCAAGCCAGTGCCCGCGGAAATATGATCCAGACCGATCACGGCCTGCTTACTTTCCCGCAAACCATTCGAAATCAATTGACCACTGCGAGGACGACCCTGGAGGCCGGGGTGGCCCTCCGGCAAGACCTGGATGCGTATCAACAGACCTTCCACACCACCAATCAACAGGAAGCAAGAAGAAATCCGATCGCCGGATACCGGATCGACCCCGGCGTGAACCGTTACACGGGCATGCGACTTCGCGATTTCTTTCACCAACACCGGATCTCCATCTTGCAGGACGACGCACAGCCAGAGCAGATCTACGTCCCCCTGGATCAGCCAGGATACAGATTCATTTTATCCCTGTTCAATCCGCAACGGGAATTCAGGGACAGCCTGTTCTATGATATTTCGACCTGGCACTTACCCTCCTTTTTCAATGTCAGTTGTACCGAGATCAGTCAGTCTGCCTGGCAGAAACTCCACTTGTCCGTTGGAACGCCAACACCTCACCTGGCGGTCTCCCAGATACACGCCACTGATCTGGGATGGATCATACCGGCTACAGATCACCGAAGCCATCGGGTCGTTTCAAGATTATTGCAAGCCGGAGTGGCGGTCTCAGTAGCAACTGTCCCCATTTCACTGGATCAAACGGCGCATTTTCCGGCCGGCACGTTTCTCGTGCTGGGCAAGCAAGCCATGCCGGAGGCCGACCTGACAGCATTACTCCAACAGCTCACCGCGGAGAATGGCGTACCCATCCACGGTATTCAGAACGGATTGCAGGCCCCGGGCCCGGATCTGGGCAGCCCTTCGTGGAAGCCTCTCAGGGCTCCGGCTATCGGATTGGTCATGGGTGGAAAAACCAATGTATATGCAGCTGGCGAAGTCTGGCATTATCTCAACACCCACCTCCAACTCCCCGTTACCCTGCTGGATCAATCCGGGTGGAAAAATGAACACCTGGACGGGCTGAATACGCTGATCCTGCCTCACGGGGATTACTCCTGGACAAAACCTGAACTGGAACACCTCAAAAACTGGATTGAACGAGGGGGCACTATGATCCTGTTGCAAGAAGCACTGTATTGGGCAAAGGGATGCGGAATGATCTCATTCACCGAACGGAAGGCATCAACGGAACAGTGTGACTGGCGACCTTATGCCTCCAGAAATGATGACACCCGTTCCCGCTCTGTTCGGGGTGTATCCCTGAAGGCCCGGCTTGACCCATCTCATCCCCTCACCTTTGGATTCCTCTCCGACACATTGCCCGTGTTCAGATTGCAGGGATCCTATCTGGACCCCTTGAAAAACCAATATGCCACCCCGCTGCGATGCATGGAAGACCCCCTCATCAGCGGTTATCTTCCGCGTGACGACCGAGACCTGGTCGGTGGATCAGCGGGAATTCTCTCCTGGAAAAAGGGAAACGGACAGGTGATCGGGTATA
>JAUIEA010000212.1 GCA_030429045.1 Bacteroidia bacterium
TTTTTGCAGTACGGGCAAAAATGTCGCCAAAACGAATCTGCAAAACGTCTAAAACCCCGGGTTTCACCCGGGGCTATTGTTCTTGAACCCCTCCGGGGTTCTCCTGGCATTCGAAATCACGCAATAGCCTTTCTCCTCGACCCCTCAACACCTCCACTCCTCCCCCTACAGATATTGAACCCCTCCGGGGTTCTCCTCGACGTTCGAAATCACGCAATAACCCTTCTCCTCCTGCTTTCTCCTCGACTCCTCCACTCCAAACTCATAACCTCCCTCCATAACCCATCAAGAAGCAAGTACCTGCTGCAGAATACTCCTGGACCGGGGCTCCCGGAACTGATCCAGATGCAACTTGTAGTACATGATCAGGCCATCCATCAACTCCTTGCGATGTGCGGATGTGAATCCCGCCGGGACCACTTCAAAACCCAGCGGTTCGCGCAATGGCTCCAGGAATGACGTGGTCTCCGGAAGCATATAGTGTACGTGGTCGGGAGGTGTTCGGCGATAGATCCCTTCCTGCAGATCGAAAAAGATGTCTTCATCCCGGGTCTGTTCACCAGGCTGGAAGCCGAGATATCGGGAGAGGTCCAACATAACCCGCAAGGCGAACACAGAAATGTCCTTGCGGGGTTGATCGAGAAGGGAGAACATCTCTGACAGGTAATCGAACAACTCCGGATAGGATTCGGCATGGGCCAGGGTATTCCTGATCATTTCCACCAGGAATACCCCGACGGAACTGTGCCGGATGTCGACGGGAATGCGATGGTAGACCAGTCTGGGTGAAACTTCCTTGATGCGCTTCAGGGATGCCTTCTCGTGGTGGTACACCACCACATCCAACTGGTTCATCACCTGGAAGAGGCTCGCGGCCATCGCCGCTCTGGGTTTCCGGGCCCCGTTGACGATATAGGATTGCAGCCCCAGTTCGCGACTGAAGATATCCACGATCAAACTCGATTCTCCGTATTTGAGGTTGCGCAGGACGATTCCGGATGTCTTGACCAACATAAGGGGAAAGATACTGCGACAGGAAGTACTCCAGCTCCTCACTCGCCCTTCTCTCACCCACATGCTTGCTGCTGATCCCCTCGCCAACAGATAATTTAATGCCCGATTTGAAATAGCAAACAGGCGACATTTATGCCACAGGGCACTAGTAACCAGACTGTTATAGGAACGTTAAAACAGCTCTAAAAGGAACGAACACCCCCTGTTGAGATCGTACTCAGGCAACTTTTCGTCGAGTATTCCTCGTCTTTGGTCCAGTTGAGTGGATATGCTTTATGCTTCGCTCATAGATTTGCCTCAGTCAATTGAAATGAAAATTAACTCGTTATGAAACAGATGTTCCTCTTCACCCTGATGATGTTTATGGTTGCCACCACTTTTGCCGGCACACCGGAACTGGATTGCCGGGAAGCGTACACCAGCAGTCCCGAACTCTCCCAAAAGAAGAGAGTGGCGGCAGACCTGGTTGAAAGTATCTGGCAGATCAACTGGCAGCAGGGCCATGGGAAAACAGGGAAGATCATTTTTCATGAATTCGGCGCTGCCGATCAGATCCTACCAGACGGTGAGGGTGCATATACCTATCACCAGAGCCAGTGGACCCTGGAGGAATACAATAACGCCCTGTTCCTGGTGATCTCCCATCTGGATGGAGACAAGCGGACCAATATGTACCGGGTATTCCAAACCTGTGATGGCATTGACCTGACCGATATCGGCTCACTGGAGCGACTCTCCTTCAAGTTCGTCGGGAAAAAAGGAAACGCACAGGTTGACTATATGACCCAGAATCTGACCGGAGAATGGATCTCCAGCGGCTATGCATTCGATCAAGCCACCACCATGGAGGATTGTGGGACGTTTCAGGAGATGCAGGACGCTTTTCTCCAGTATTCCTTCAAGGCAGATGGAACCTATGCACGCAGCCTGGGTAACCGGGGGATGACCATTCGTGAAACCGGTTTCTGGGATATCACCGAAGATGGCAGATTCCTGTTGATGCATGTGAAAGATCCATCGGGTACCCAGATCCTGCGTACCGATGTCACCGAGGTCATGCAAATGGAGGACGGTTCATTCACGCTCCGTCAGGCACTGCACAACAGAGACAAGAACGATCTCTTTTGCACAAATCTCAAGGAATTCGGGTTCACACGATGGAACCCGAAACAGTAAAGCGAGGTGGTTCATCCACGATGGGTAGTACAGCTTGATGCAGTGCTACCCATTTTTCGTTGGAGAAATCAGATTAGAAGGTCAGATCGAAGTTCTTATAGTAGATCCAGATGAGCAGGATCACGAACAGCAACACATAGAGTATGCCGCGGACGACGCATCCTCCTTTCCAGCCAAAGTTTACTTTATTCCCCATTATTCGATCTTTTTTCGCTTGGATTAGCTCTGCAAAGAAAAGGTTATTTCGGGATATGAGGAAGCAGAACCGAATCCTTCTTTACGGAACATCGCTATCACGGAGGGATAGAACCGAATGTTGCAATATTTTTGGCGGTGCATTGTTATACCTTTTGGTACTTCAACCTGATCTATGCGTTCCTTCCTGTTCTACTTCCTGACCCTCGCTTTCCCTGTCCTGGCCACTGGCCAGTCCAACTCCAATCTGGCTATCGGAACCTGGCGGGCGGCCTTGCCCTACAATACCGGGCTGGTGGTGACCCAGTCACCCACCCATGTGTATTATGGCACCAGTCAGTCCCTCCTGCAGATCGACAAATCCGATCTGTCTCCCCGGTTTTTCAGCCGCGTGGAAAACCTCAGCGAGAACGGCATCAGCCGGCTGGCCTACAGCGAACGGTTCTCCACCCTGATCATCGGCTATGAGAGTGGCAATATCGATCTCCTGGACGGCTCCGGTGTGACGAACATCAACGACATTGCCGCCAACACGAACCTGACCGGCGAAAAGGAGATCTACGATATCTACCTGTTTGACGACAGTCTGGCCCTGCTCAGTTGTGGATTTGGCGTGGTCCAGTTCAATTTGAAGACCCGGCTGTTCGAACAGACGGCATTTACCGGCTTTCGGACGTTTCAGTCCACTGTTTATGAGGGCTACTTCTATCTTGCCACAGAAGAAGGCCTGTTCAGATTACCACTCACCGGTTTTTTCCAGAATTTCTCTTCCTGGCAAAAATTGGGTCCGGCTGAAGGATTTCCCTCCACATTCTTTGCGGCAGGAGTCGCCACGCTTGGGGACGACCTCATTGTCGTAGTCGATGACGACCTCTATCGTTGGCGTGACAATTCCACCGATGTTCTCTACGAAAAACCAGGGCATACCCTGCGCTATCTGCAGGCCTCGAACGGTCGAGTGATCGCCGGCTATGTTCCTGTCGATTTCAATTCAGGATCTGTCTATATCCGGGATATTTCCGGGCAGGAGCAGATCATTCAGGGTGGATGTGCCGGTCGACCCACAGGAGCAATCATCGATGAGGAAGACCGCCTCTGGATGGCCGATGAATGGCTCCATTTTCGTCGTGTCCAGCTGCCCGGCTCTGCCTGCGACCAGTTCCAATATGACTCTCCCTTCGATTTTTCCAGCTCCGAGATCCGGGTCGTTCAGGACAGTGTCTATATCGCTTCCGGTACCATTCTCGCCAACCAGTCCGGTGGATCCAATGGATCAGGTATGTATACCTTGAAAGGGGGATCCTGGAAGAATTACAATTTCTTCGATTACCCGGAAATGGCTACCCGAGAGGCCCATATCGATATCAATACGGTTGAAGTCAACCCCCAGGATGGTACCATCTATGCCGGTTCCTACTACGGCGGCCTGATGGAGATCAACCAGGACCACATCACCTATCACCAGAAGGAGAATTCAGCCCTGCAGGGTGCCGTTGGTGACGAACAACGAGA
>JAUIEA010000213.1 GCA_030429045.1 Bacteroidia bacterium
GGATACTGATCATCGATAGCCAAATGGAATGCATATGGACCTGACTCCCGATCACTGGTCAACTGGATACGATGAAGCGTTGTCCCATCCATGATCAATGAATCGATCCGGACATCCGTATTCGTTCGGATATGGTCAGCATCAAACGTGACGGCCAGATTGCCCGCTTCCATGCCCTGGTAGACGAGCCGGGGGATGTCTGCCCGCAGTGTTGACCTCCCCTCCGGGTAATCGATCATTCCCGATGCCGTAGTGCCGTCCAGGAAAGGGGCTTTGGCATCAAATGCCTGCATGAAGGCATGTAACTTCCTGGCTTGCAGATCAAATGTGAAACGCTTTGTCTCCAGGGTTTTCTGGATCTTGTATTGCAACCCGATCCGGCTGGCCAGTTCGGGAAAATGGGTCGACAGTCTGGACCCGATGACATCCCCGAGTTCCAGGATCTGGAAGTCACCACGGATATGGGCTTCAGCCAGATCCGATTCTATGGTCAATTTTCGGTCGGGGCCAGGTTCCCCCTGCAAGCGTAAAATGAGGGAATCCGCATGCAATTTCCGATCATTGGGCTGATCCAGGTCCACTTGCAAGGCACGTGCATAGCCGATCAGCGAGTTGATATCCCGTCCCTTCAGGTTGAGGTCGACGATCCCGGATATACTGACCGGGTTTTCGATGAAATTCAGGGCCTGGAGGTCCAGATGGTTGACAATCGCGCGAAAATCAAAACTGGGGAGAGAATCCCGGTATCGGATATATCCTTCAAAGATCAGGTCAATATTCCGATCACGAATATCGAATTGGCCATTAAACCGGTCTTTGGTCAGGTCACCCTTGATCTTCAGGTTTTGATAGACATAATCCCGAAAGGCCAGGGATTCAATGTTCGCCTGGAGATCGGCTCTCACTTTTTCAAGGGTGAGGCCCTTGCCATTCTTCACTACAGAGTGGAATGAAACCAGACCGAGTTGTGGATTGGACGTCCATTTCCCCAGATCAAATTTGCGTAACCCCAATTCTCCGGAGTAGGCTGCATTTTCGAGCCCATCTTTCAGGTTCATCCGCATATCCAGGAATGCTTCCCCCAGATCCGTTCTCAACTCTCCAAAGGAAACGAAGTCGACCAGAAACCCGTCGAATCGTCCTTTGAAATGAAGTTTCCCCAACTTGTTATAGTTGGCGGGGGGTGCAAAACCGGGTATGATCTCCCGGAGGGTCCGCATGTCCGTGGACAATTCCTCCAACTTCAGGTTGAGTGACTCCTCATGGCGTACTGCCAGGTTTCGGGATCCAAAGCTGCCTTTAAACTGGAAGTGATCACCCATTCGCAACCGGATATCCCTTCCTTTCAGGTTATTCACCCGCGACCCCAGGAATCCATCCAGGTAAATTGCCAGACTGCGATTCTTCTGGAAAAAGGCGGAACTTTTCAAGGCCGGGGCAAAGTAGAAGAGATCGCCGATACCGATCCGGCTTTCACTGAATTGCCCGGCGAGGAGCACCTTGTTATTAAAGTCCAGAAAGTCCGGGTAATTGGCATACCGCAATTCGAGGGTATCGCCAATGGTACTGGACGGGGTTTCCAGGCGGATCCCGCTGAAGAGGGCAGATCGTCGGTTGACCCTGACCCGGTCGGCAGACATATTTGTCAATTCAAATCCGGAAGATTCCTTCAGGTTGGACTCCACAATGGTTCCAGAATAGGTGTGCTGTTCATTGAACATGAACTGCCGAAGTTGAATATTCAGATCGGTGATCAATAAATGGTCATAGTCGATCTCATCTTCTTTCTTGGTGCGTACTGGCGAGCGATGGTTGTTATTGAGTACGAAGGTGGCATTCTTCAATACCACTTTATCAAACGCAAAGGAGAATGGTGTCTTCACTCTGGGCTTGTCCGGGGCTGGCCTGACCACATCTTCATCCTGACCATTCCCTGTAAAGGTTTTGACCTCTACTCTGGCGCCATCAGAAACGGCATTATAGAACTCAAAATCCAGGGGACTGAAGTTGACACATCGCACCAGAAAACTGGCCTGCCCTGAATGGACAGAAATGAACTTTCCAGAGAGTGAATCCACTTCTACATATCGGAAATCATCTAATCGCAACCGTCGTATGTCCAGATAGAAGCTACCCCCTTCTTTTTTTCCAGGCGGAAACAGCTTTCTGATAAATCGCTGGATATTATCCGATCCGTCCGGATACCGCTTCAAGTGGAGTGCACTGCCTTCGATCTTGATATCGGTGATGGCCATACGGCCCCGGATCAATCCGGGCAGATCTCTCAGGATGTGGGTTCCCAGTACATCTGCATGGAGCAGACTATCCCCTTCCAGGCTTTCAATATAGACTTCTTGCAGATCCAGGTCGCCTCTCCAGGTCAGCTGGAAAGAACCAATCTCAAACCGGGTTCCAGTGGTATTGCTGATGCGGGTGGTCAAGAACTCTATCCCTTTTCGTTGAACGTATGGGAGGTTGATGATGGTGATGACCACACCTAAAAAGACAAGGAGGAGAAAGATCAGACCGAAAAAAAACCGAAGAATCCGCCGACCTGTCGTGATCCGCTGAAGAGGGGGTTCGGTTGATGGCAATTGGTCCTTCATCTGGCCCAAAGATAACGTTTCAACGCCGTGGATGATGTTTCATGACCACGAGGTTAACGGCCCTTTAACCCTTCTTGAGAAAAAGGCGTTGTAAAAAGTGAGCAGCACGTTGTTCGGACCAGTAATACCGGCCACTCCACAGTGATGGAAACGCGACGT
The DNA here is from genome assembly GCA_030429045.1 of Bacteroidia bacterium. GTDB lineage: Bacteria > Bacteroidota > Bacteroidia > Chitinophagales > Saprospiraceae > JAGNXB01. The sequence goes on from JAUIEA010000213.1 coordinate 2,766, forward strand.
GTCCCCCCTGGCCAGGGGTTTCAAATTGAACATGTTTGCTCAGGAGTGCCCGTCCAGAGGGATAACATGCCGGACTGAGGAACGGATCATCCCAGGCATTGACCAGCAAGGCCGGACACGTGATCTGGTCCATCCAGGGCAGGGCACTCGCCCTGTTCCAATAATCCTCAGCATCCAGAAATCCATGAACAGGAGCCGTAAAGGCCTGGTCAAATGCAGCAAAGCTGGAGGCCTGCCGGATCGCCTCTGGATCGAGCTGATGATCAAAACGTTCCAGTTTTGCCAGGGCTTTGGGGATCAGGGTCCGGAGGAACTGAGCTACATACAGTCGATTTATCCCACGGTCCAGCTGTCGACTGGACGAAGCGAGGTCTATCGGAACTGAAAATGCCACTCCGCCGGACAGGCGGTCACTTATATCGGCCCCTTCCTCGCCGAGGTATTTCAGAAGGACGTTACCTCCGAGGCTGAAACCGACGAGGGCGATCTGGGGATGATCAAACTGGGTTTGCACCCATTGGACCAGAAATCGGAGGTCGCCGGTCTCACCGGTATGATAGGATCGCAACAGCCGGTTGGGTTCATTGCTGCACCCGCGAAAATTGAGGGCCAGGATATCATAACCCGCCTCGTACAACCGGGAAGCCATGGCCGTCATATAGGGTCGTCTTGTGTTTCCTTCCAGGCCATGGAGGAGAATGACCAGCTGCCTGGACCCCTGCATGGCCATGTCGATATCCAGAAAGTCTCCGTCCGGGGTGGTCAACCGGCGGGATGACAGAAAGGGATCAGGTCCGGGTTTTCGAAGTAATCCGGCATAGATGGTCGACAGATGACCATTGCGAAACACCCAGGGGGCCCGATATGGCGGAAAATCTGCTTCCATCAACAGGGCTTGATCATCACGTTCGGTCATCGGGTTCAGGCGGGTTCAGGTATGGTGCAGTTCCATCGGTCCGGGATGCGCCTGAAATCCATCATGGTGCTGTTGGGATACGGCTTCCCATAACCGGATGGCATCCATTGCCGGTTGTACATCGTGGACACGCAACAGTTGTGCACCCTGTTGAAGAGCAATCATATGCAGGGCCGTTGTCCCTTCCAGTGATGAGGATGCCGCTCTGCCGATCGT
>JAUIEA010000214.1 GCA_030429045.1 Bacteroidia bacterium
GAAGTCAGATAAAGAAAAGGCAGCTGAATTCGAGAGAAAGAAGCAATCGGTGTTGGCAACAGCAACTGGTTTTGGTTTTAAGGCTCCAGTTGGGCCTGTAAAAAATGACCTGGGGAAGTTTCTGGCTGACAATTTTGGTCGCGATCTGGCACCACAAAAGCCGTGGGGGCCACTTGCAGGAGCATTTGGAGTATTCGAGGAACGAACAAAAAGGGGGGCAGACCCCAACAAAGATCTCTCCGACGCCGCCAAGAAAGGCATCGATGGCATCAACGAAGGTGGCCGCCACCAGAAGAACATCACGATCAACCTGGAAGCACTGATCAAAGGGATGGAAATCAAATCGGCATCCTTGACTGAAGGTGCTGACCAGGTGGCCGAGACTCTCATCCGAAAGCTCACCCAGGTGATCAACTCCGCGAACCAGGGACAAACGACCTACTGATGGCCTTCGAATTCAACATACCAGCCATCTATGCCCGGACCTTCCTGAAAGGACGGGGTATTCCGTTTCCACTGCCTCCGAATGCAGAGCTGGTAAAAGAGGGAGCAGCATTCCCAAATACCCCGGAAGGAAGTGCTGAGGACAGCACTGAATTTATGAACATGCGCAACACCATCCTAAGCTCGATGCCGGATGGTCGTCCTGTGTTCATGCCCTGCCAGATCGGCAACCTGGTGCTGCCCAACGAACCGACCATCGAGATATCCGGAGGGAAGAAGATCCAGCGCACCGAGATCACTGGCAATACCACCCGGCGAGGCACGGTGAAGGAGCTGATCTACACCGGCGACTATGAGATCCGTATCCGGGGCATCGCCCTCAATTACGAATCTTCCAAAACCTATCCTGAAGACATCGTCAAGTCGCTGAATGACCTCTTCCTGGAGAACCGTGCCCAGGAGATCAAGTGTGCTCTGACCCTGCTGATGGGCATCACGGATATCGTGATCGACAATTGGTACTTCCCTCACACGCCGAGCCAGCACGCTCAGGCCTATGAGATCATTGCCTACTCTGACGAAGCTTTCGAACTCGATATTGACGCCTGATGCTGCTCGTGATGAACATAGAAGTAGAGATCGCCGGCTTGAAGTTCAAGCGGGTGGCAGGCGTGACCATCGAGAGATCGACCAAGCAGTTGGAGGACCGGGCCACCATCCTCATCCCGCGCACGGCCAGGCTGACCCGGCAAGGCCGATACCTCACAGAGGTAGAGACTGCCAAAGAGTTCCCCACAGGATCCACAGTGGTGATCCGCATGGGCTACAATGGCCAGCTGCAGGAAGAGTTCAGAGGATACGTGAAACGAGTGGATCCAGGCACGCCGGTGATGATCGAGTGCGAGGATGCCGTGTACCTCATCCGGAAGAAACGCATCAACAAGAGCTGGAGATCTGTGAACCTCCGGACGGTACTCCTGGAGATCCTCAAAGACACCGGCATCAAGCTGATCGAGCCGGTGCCGGTGATCGACTTCAAGCCGTTCTATATCAATAATACCAACGGAGCTGCTGCCCTCCAAAAGCTGAAGGATACCTACGGACTGGTGATGCGCATCGTGGATGGCAACAAGCTTTACGTGGGCTTCACGGAGCATTCAGACGAAACCAAAACCACCTTGAAGATCACCGAGAATGTGATCAGTGACAACCTGGAGTGGGTGGACGAACGTGACGTACAGCTGAAGGCCAAAGCGGTGAGCGTACTGCCCAACAATACCAAGATCGAGGTGGAGGTGGGTGATAACGATGGTGACCAACGTACCCTGCACTTCTACAATATCCGCACCAAGGCAGAGCTGAAGGAAGTGGCCAAGCGCGAACTGCAGAAGTACAAATACAACGGCCTGCGAGGAGACCTGACCACCTTCCTCATCCCCACCACATCGGTGGGACAGACCATACTGATCCGGGATCCGATCTATCCGGAGCGAGACGGTGACTACCTCTCTGAGAAGGTGGTGACCACATTCGACGATCGCGGTGGTCGTCGGAAGATCTATCCAGGACTAAAAGTATCAGCATAATGGCCACCAGTTACATTGTCAAACAGGAGATCCTCATCGAGCGCCAGGAAGGCGACACTGGCAGTATCGTACTGACGGTTCCGGATATCATCTCCATGGTGGATGCTGAGATCAAGTTTGGTGTATTTACCCAAGGCGGAGAGGAGATATTCCTGAAGGAGACAGCGGATGTGACAGTGGTGGACCAGACGATCACAGTGCCCCTGGTCATAGATGACAATGCCGGCAAAAAGGGAACGCACGTATGGGAACTGACGGTCCTGCCTCCGGGCAGCCAGCGGATCACCGTAGGGAAGGGTGACTTCAAAATCGTGAAGAAATGGAACCCATAGAGCTGGAACTGACAATTGCTTCACCGATCGAACTGGTGCTCCAGGAGACTCCGCCAATCTACATCGTGCCGGTGGGTGTGCTGCCTGCTCCACCGGTGACGCCCTTGCCGTTCTTCCCTAATGATGAAGAGGCGGTGAGAGTGGCTCCAGATAAGATTGTTCTAACGTACGGCGACTGGTACATGCTCTCAGAAGACAGTGATGTTGGCCCTCATGGGCTTCCCAAAATGGTTACGTTGACATGAAAAAGATCCTTTTACTATTCGTCCTGATGATCGGCCTGGCCACGGCATACGGCCAGAGCAACAAGACCGTGGGTGTGACCTACTCCATTACCATTCCGACCAATGAGCCGGGCAAGCAGTCCTCCGAGGTGTGGATCAATCGCACCACCGGCCTCTGGTATGCCTACGACTGGGATCTGGCAGCCTGGGTGGAGATGGGCGACCGTATGCAGTTCACCGGTACATCCGGCCCTCCGCTGTGGACACCAGGTGGAGCGATGTCACGCTTTGCCGTTAATGAAGGTGACAGCCTCTACGCCTATCGAGGCGGTGCCTGGAGGCATCTGAATGACGTGCCCGATATCGACTTCTCTGCCTTTGTGGAATGGACCGACACGAATACCGTCATCGCCACCAAAACCGACGTAGCCAATGTGACCGTGGATCTCTCCGGCTATCCAGATCGGACGGAGCTGCAGGACAGTGCCCAGGCGATCAGGGATGACATACCTGTCAACACCGATGATCAGGCCATATCGATCAACCTGGATACGATCTTCCTGGAGGATGGCGGCTTTATCGTATTGCCTCCAGACGACCCCGGCACCGATGATCAAACGCTGGCCCTGGATGGGACAAACCTCAGCATCGAGGATGGCAACTCGGTGGATATATCCGGCTTCCTGGACAACACGGACAGTCAATCGCTCTCCTGGAATGGCAGCACGGGCGAGATATCGATATCCGGCGGCAACACCATCGACATCGATGGCCGATACCTCCAGGCAGAGGTGGATGGCAGCACAACGAATGAGCTTCAGACGCTGACTCTCGACAGTACTGCATACAACTATTCCCTTAACATCTCAAGCGGAAACTCTATCGCCTGGAGTAAGCGGCTGAGTCACTACTACAATGACATCGGCTTCGTAACGGGGTCCGGCACAGCGAATCAACTTCCGTACTGGGTCACGTCGACCAGCCTGGGGTCTTTGAGCACCGCCACCTACCCGAATCTGACGGAGCTCTCCTACATCAAGGGATTGACGAGCAGTGCCCAGAACCAGTTGAACGCCAAGCTTTCTGGTAATGGTGTAGCTGGCTACATGCCTCAGTATCTCACAGCTACTACACAAGATACAACTGGCCTTTATTGGACAGCAGGAGGAAGATTGGGGATAGGCACACAATCGCCTGTTTCCACGGTTGCGATTACAAGCGCACTTGCACCAAACTCTGGAGATTACCTTACAGTAAGCGATGCCACAAGTGGCAATTCTGTGAAAAT
>JAUIEA010000215.1 GCA_030429045.1 Bacteroidia bacterium
CCTCACCTGCCTGGAGCCCTCCATTACTCTTCAGGTATCAGCCAACAGTCCGTGCGGCATTTACACCTATTCATGGACAGACCCCTCCGGGAATGTCTTCTCGAATGACGCGGCTCCGGTGGTCGCCGAACCCGGCGTGTATACCGTTGTCGTGACCGACGTGTGTAATGGTTGTACAGCCGAATCAGAGGCAACAGTCATCATGGATGCCAATGTGCCGGATATTTCAATCCAGGGACAGGTCGATACAATTTCCTGCCTGAATCCCATCGTGGATATCCAGTTGTTGAATATTCCGAATGTCCTCTATTCCTGGACGACCGTTGAGGGCATGATCGAATACGGAAGTGACAGTTCAACGGTCGGTGTCAGTAAGGGTGGATTGTACATCGTCGTACTGACGGATCAAAACAACGGATGTACCAGTTCTGCAGAGGTCACGGTGACAGAGATATCAGCTCCTGTCGGTACCATTGACAGTGTGGCCAATACCTCCTGCTTTGGTGGCAGCGACGGATATGCCGCCCTGAGTGCATCCGGCGGATTGGAACCTCATGTATTTACCTGGCCGGATGGCATGTCTGTCTCCGTTCGGAATGACCTGAGCGCTGGCACATATCTGGTCCTGCTTACAGATACGCTCGGATGCGTGGACACCGTCAGTGTCACCATTGATCAGCCACCTGCATTATTGGCTAATATCGGCTCCAGTCCGGAATCTGCCCAGGGTGCAAATGATGGAAGTGCCTGGGTCGCCCCTTCCGGCGGAACGCCCGGTTACACCGTACTCTGGAGTACTGGCGGCACTACAGATACGATCCATATGCTCGCACCTGGAATGTACCAGGCGACTGTTACAGATGCCAATGGATGTACGAATGTCAAGAGTACTACCGTACAGGCATTTGGTTGTTCGTTGACTGGTGAGGCTTCCGCTGAAGATGTCCTCTGTTTTGGAGATTCGACAGGAAGTGCAACCATATCCTGGATGAATGAAAGTGGTTCGGTGATGATCGAATGGTCCACTGGTGATACCACTACACAGGTTCTGAACCTGCCTGCAGGAGAATATATCGTCTATGTGACGGATGAGGGGAACTGCACCTTTTCGGACACGATCACCATCGGTCAACCATCCGAAATACTCGTCCAGATCGATTCTATCCGCCATACCTCCGGCCCGGGTATGAATGACGGCGGGATCTTCATCTCCGTATCCGGAGGGCACCCGCCCTATACATTCGGTTGGTTCTTTGATAAAGATCTGATGGTTGGAAGTGATGAGGATCTGGAAGGTGTTGGTGCCGGAACATATCTGCTGGTCATCCATGACTCGACAGATTGTATCATCAGCGTTGAGGACATTGAGATCCAGGATCCCTCCTCCCTTGATCAACTGACCTGGTTCGATGAGGTCCGGGTGTTCCCTGTACCGATGAGGAATGATCTGTTTGTGAAATTGCCACGACAGGGGGAGTACACGCTTCGACTGATGGATAGTCGCGGTGTCATTCAGCAGACAAAAGTCAACCAGGTGCTGCAAACCAACCTGAACGTTCAGGACCTTCCGGAAGGTGCCTACTGGCTCATCATCCAGGATGGATCAGGAGCATTTACCGTGAAACGCCTGATCAAATAGGACGCTTATTTTCACTCTATACATCAAAAAGGCCCGGCAGATCATGCCGGGCCTTTTCTTTATGGTCTATCCGACCGATCTTTTGCCTCAAGGTGAACCTCTACTCTTCTAATCATCCAGCTTTAACACCTGGAGGAAGGTCTTTTGGGGGACTTCTACCGTCCCGATCTGACGCATTTTCTTCTTTCCTTCCTTCTGCTTTTCCAGAAGCTTCCGTTTCCGGGAAATATCTCCTCCATAACACTTCGCAGTCACGTCCTTCCGCATGGCGGATATCGTTTCACGAGCAATGATCTTGGCGCCGATGGCTGCCTGGATGGCAATGACAAACTGTTGCCTCGGTAGCAGCTCCTTCAGTTTTTTACAGATCTTGCGGCCAATGTACTCGGCTTTACTGCGATGCACCAATGCCGACAAGGCATCGACATCTTCCATATTCAGTTTGATATCCAGCTTGACCAGATCCGCCTGACGATAATCCAGGGGATGATAGTCGAAGGAGGCATAACCCTTGGAAATGGATTTCAGTCGATCGTAAAAATCAAAGACGATCTCCGCCAGGGGTAATTCAAAGGCCAGCTCGACACGCTCCTGGGTGAGGTAGGACTGTTTCTTGAGAATACCTCGCTTTTCCAGGCATAACGTCATGATCGCACCGATAAATTCCGGCTTGGAAATGATCTGCGCATGGATATAGGGCTCCTCGACAAATTTCATGGTGGTAGGATCGGGCAATTCGCTGGGTGTGTTGACCAGCATCCGCTCTCCCTTCATCGTAGTCGCATAATACGATACGTTGGGTACCGTAGTGATCACTTCCTGGTTGAACTCCCGGGACAGTCGCTCCTGTACGATCTCCAGGTGGAGCATACCAAGGAATCCACAACGGAAACCAAAACCCAGGGCTGTAGATGTTTCGGGTTCGAACACCAGAGAAGCATCATTGAGCTGGAGTTTTTCCAGGGCTTCCCGGAGATCTTCAAAATCATCATTGTCGATGGGGAACACCCCGGCAAAGACCATTGGCTTGACCAGTTGGAATCCGGTCAATGCCTTGTCACATGGACGGGAAACATGAGTGATGGTATCCCCGACCTTGATCTCTCGTGACATCTTCACCCCCGTCATCACATAGCCGACATTCCCGGCTTTGAGGACCGTACCCGGAGAGTAGTCCATTTTGAGGATCCCGATCTCATCAGCACTGTATTCATTGCCGGTATTCACAAAGCGAATCTTATCCCCTTTCTTCAGGGTACCATTCATGATGCGAACATTCGCGACAACGCCTCGAAATGAATTGAAAATGGAATCAAAGATGAGTGCCTGTAGTGGTGCTTCCTCGTCACCGGTCGGGGCCGGGATCCGATTGACAATGGCTGTGAGGATATCATTGACCCCCTTCCCAGTCTTACCACTGGCCATGATAATATCCTCCTTTTCGCACCCGATCAGGTCTACGATCTGGTCGACCACCTCTTCGATCATGGCATTGTCCATATCGATCTTGTTGATCACCGGAATGATCTCCAGGTCGTGTTCGAGGGCCAGATAGAGATTGGAGATCGTCTGCGCCTGTATCCCCTGGGTCGCATCCACCAGCAGGAGTGCCCCTTCGCAGGCGGCGATCGAACGAGACACCTCGTAGGAAAAATCCACGTGTCCCGGCGTGTCGATCAGATTGAGGGTATACTGCTCGCCATCCGTATGGAGATAGTCCATCTGGATCGCATGACTTTTGATAGTAATGCCCCTCTCGCGTTCCAGATCCATGTTGTCCAGGGTCTGGGCTACCAGGTTACGATCCGAGACCGTGTGAGTGGTTTGAAGGAGGCGATCCGACAAGGTGCTCTTGCCATGATCAATATGGGCGATGACGCAGAAATTTCGAATTCTCTTCATGGGGTGCAAATATACATCAATTCACCCCCCGATGCCGCATTGTATGTAAGGAAAAGCGGCTAATTTCAGGGCATAAAAGCACCCCTTGATCATGAAGATACTCGCCCCGTTTATTCGAATACTGATCGTAACGACCATAGTCTGTTCCAACCTGTATGCGCAGCAAGTATTGGAGATCGGGCCTGGAAAGCCGTTCGCCACCCTCGAACAAGCTGCACAAATTGCCGGTCCGGGGGACACCTTGCTTTTCAGTCCGGGAGTCCACAATGGCGGAATGTATA
>JAUIEA010000216.1 GCA_030429045.1 Bacteroidia bacterium
CAGCCAGGGGGTAGGTTTGGCCTGCATCCTGGTCAATGACGAGCTGATAATGTTTCTCGGCGAGGAGATAACTGTTGTATTGTCGCGCTGCTTCCGCAGTCAGAAACTGGATATTCGTTTCTTTCGGCCAGGCATCGGCAACTGTTTTATAATAGGTCAGTGCCGCATGATAATTCTTCTGGGCATAAGCAACGTCAGCTGCTTGCAGGTATTGACGTTTGGTTTGAGCTGACAGGCTGGTCAATCCCGTCAACATGATCATGAAGGCAATCCAGGATACAAGTACACGCATTGTGAGCGGGTTATTCGATTAATAGACAGGACACGATTTGATCATCGGCAACGGTTTGACGGTCGTGATGATATATTGGATACAGAGTTCGGGCCCACCATTCAAATTGGTCGCTTCCCGGAAATCTGACGTATTTAGATCATAGCTGAAGGAAACCTTCCACTGACGGTAATCCAGGCCAACGACGGGGGCCCAGGCATCATTTTCATTAAATCTGTAATCCACACCAACATGCAGGGCCAACTCCCGGGTCTTGGTATCATTGATGTGGAACTTCAGGCCCAGGCCGGCAAGACTCTCGTAGTTGGGCCCCTGGGACATGACCAGCCCCCTGTACATGATATCGATCAGGTCTGTGGTCTGTATCCCCCCGATCATATAGCCCGTAAATCGAGGCTTCATTCGGTAACTGGCTTCTTCATTGAACTTCTGGCGCGGGGTATTCAGGTTGAACCATCCACCACCCAGGTCAAACCAGGATCGGGCTGAATGCTGGTTGTGCAGGTTCAGCCCCACCCCTACTGCTCCAAAGTTGAAATTGGTATTCAAAAAGGTTTCACCATGGCTCAATGTCGGATCGTACTGGTTACCGTTGTACTGCTGGTCAAAGGTGAGATCTCCGGTATTGTAGCGCCGGTTGTTGAACGATCCCTGTGCCCCGAAGGTCATATAGTATTTGGGCGCCAGACGCTGGGTATAGGACCCACTCAGGGCCACCTGGAAAATCCGCAGTCGGGACGCCCCGGCCTGATCGTGGAAGAGATGAACACCCCCGCCAAACAGGCCTGTTTTCATCCCCTTGACATAGAATTTCTGATCGTAGGCCAGTGCCACCGTTTCGTACCGGACAGGGACATTGTACCACTGATTTCGATAGTTGCCGGTAAAGCGCTGATCACCACTGAAAACCCCGGTTAAGGCAGGATTGATGTAAAAGGGCGCATTGTAGTATTGCGACCAGTGGATATCCAAGTCCTGCCCTACGGCTGCAACAGGCAACAGGAAGGCAAGCACCCGAAGGATTGTTTTGACACTATTCATGTGATTTGTTGAAATATGTTCAAATATTCCAAAGAATACCGACATAAATATACAATATTAATTAACGTTTCAATATAACCTTACAAACTAAACCCGAACGATGGCATAGTCATAACACATTCATTTTGTTGCACTTATGAAAAATGTGACCCGGGGCCGACATTTTTTCCGCACAGGGAAATACACCAGAACACGGGTCTTCTATTCAAGAAAAACATATGTCACAATTCAGTGGATTATTTACTTTTTTCCAAATGTGTCGAGTCGTCGGTCTGCCGTACATTCGGGTTGCAATACAGTCGCACTGGGACTCTTGAGTGAATCCATCCGGTGTGGCAACAAACCAGCTTGAACATGATTCCAGTCCTTTCCCGTGAACAGATCCGCAATTGGGATGCCTTCACCATCCAGCAAGAAGGGATTTCTTCCTATGACCTGATGGAACGTGCCGTTGGAGCCCTCAACAAATGGATCATGGCCCGATATCCGCCGGAGGATCACCCGATCGTCATCCTTTGTGGACCGGGCAACAATGGCGGTGACGGGTTCGGATTGGCCAGGCACCTCTTCAAGCAATTCTATGATGTCACCGTTCTGGACATGGAAGATGGTAAAACGGAGGATCATCATATCAATATGACCCGACTCCCCCTCGATGAAGGGTTGCCTTATGTTCGTCACCCCTCCCCCCTCCCATCCCGCCTGACACAAACGAAGACCATCTGGATAGATGCGTTGTTCGGCACGGGGATCACAGGGCCCCTTCGGGAACCCTATGCCGCTCTGGTACAGCAGATCAATCAAATGCCGGGGATCAAACTGGCCATCGATCTTCCATCTGGTCTCCAGGCAGACCACCCTTCAACAGGACCCGTCTTCCAGGCAGATCATACCCTGACCTTTCAGGCTCCCAAACGGGCATTCTTCTTCTCTGAGAACGAATCATTTGTCGGCAACTGGCATCTCCTGGACATCGGACTGGACCCCGGTTTTCTCCAGACGATCCAGGTAGCATCCTGCCTGTTGACCCACATGGATATCCGATCCATCCTGCAACAGCGATCCACATTTTCACACAAGGGTTCCCAGGGTCATGTCTGTCTGGTCAGTGGCCGTGACGGCATGATGGGTGCCGCCATTCTGGCCGGCCGAGCTGCACTTCGATCGGGGGCGGGAAAACTGACCCTCCATGCGCCGCATCATGCCCGGACCATTCTCCAGATCGGATTGCCGGAAGCATTATATCACGGAGATCCGCATGAGACCGTATGGTCGACACCGCCTCCCCCGACCGGGTTCCAGTCTGCCGGGCTCGGGTGCGGCATTGGCATCAATCCCATTACGGCCCAGGCCTTGCGCTCCTTCCTTGAATCCAGGCCCGACTATCCCCTGGTCCTGGATGCCGATGCCCTCAACATTATAGCCACTACCCCACTTCTCCTCACCCTGCTTCCATCCGGGAGTATACTTACGCCCCATCCCGGTGAATGGCAACGGTTGACCGGCCAGAAAGAGAATGCTCATGAGCAGATCGACTCTGCCCGGCAATTGGCCGGAAAACACGGGATCTATATCCTCCTGAAAGGCGCCTATTCCCGGATCGTTTGTCCGGATGGACGGGTCATCTTCAATTCAACAGGAAATGCAGGAATGGCTACTGCGGGCAGTGGAGATGTACTCACCGGATTGCTGGCCGGCTTGCTCGCCCAGGGATACACACCATTCGATGCACTCCAGATCGGTGTAATCGTACACGGGCTCGCTGGTGATCTGGCCCTGGAAGCGGTCGGCTCTGTCGAGTCCATCGTGGCCAGTGATGTGGTGGATCAGTTGGGTCATGCATTTCACAAACTGAAAGAAATTGAGGTATGAAAAGCAGGATTGTGGTCCTCACCGGGGCTGGAATGAGTGCGGAAAGCGGCATCTCTACGTTTCGGGATGCAGGAGGCCTCTGGGAGGGGTACGATGTCATGGAAGTCGCCTCTCCGGAAGGCTGGCAAAGGAATCCGGATCTGGTCCGCGATTTCTACAATCAGCGTCGCCGCCAGTTATTTGAGGTTGAGCCTAACGCCGGTCATCTCGCCCTTGCAGCATTGGAATTCGATTACGACGTGCAGATCATCACCCAGAATGTGGATGACCTGCATGAGCGGGCCGGAAGTCGGAACGTATTGCACCTGCATGGAGAACTGCGCAAGGTGCGATCGACGGGTCAGTCCGGCGACATCTATGACTGGCATGGCGATCTCCATGCGGATGATCGATGCCAGAAGGGATTTCCGCTTCGGCCACATATTATCTGGTTCGGTGAAGAGGTCCCGGCCTTGCCTGCTGCCATGGCACTCCTTGACCGGGCCGATCTGGTGATGATCATCGGGACATCCCTCCAGGTCTATCCGGCTGCCGGATTGCTCCATTTCATCCCTGCCGGCGCACCGACCTATTATATCGACCCTCATCCGGCAG